>JANXXF010000404.1 GCA_025350775.1 Actinomycetes bacterium | reverse complement strand
GCCGTGCGAGCGCCGTGCGCGTGTACGCCCCGACGGGCACCGTCGCCGCCCCCACCAGGAGCGCGAGCCCCTGCCGTCGCAGGTCGTACACCGATCGCAGCCGTGCCGGGTTCGCCCTGGGAACGACGAGTACGAGGCGGTTCGCCGTGAACACGACGGGCCGCTCGACGAGGCCGGCTACGAACAGCCGCTGCGGCAGCTTCGTGTTGGCCGCGGCGAAGACGTCGGCGGGGGCGCCGAGCTCGAGCTGGCTCGCCAGCGTGTCCGAGCCGCCGAACGAGTAGCGCGGCGCCGGGTCGACCTGCGGCAGCACGTCCTTCAGGGAGGAGGCGGCGAGCACGGTGATGCGGCCATGGGCGTGTTCCGTCGCCGCTGTCGCGGAGGACGAGGCAACCGCAAACGCAAGGCCGATAGCGGCGGCGGAGGCCCACCGCGAACGCTCTCTGTCCATGCGGCCGAGAGTAGTCGAAATGTGACTACCGTGCAAGCCCACGGCTGTGACGACCCCGCGTAGCGGCCTTACGCCGGGTCAGTGGCGGGTCACCTCGCGGGCGCGCTCGATGCCGTCCGCGAGGAGGTTGAAACCCGACACGGCAACGGCGAGCAGCAGCCCGGGGAACACGAACGTCCACCACTGCCCGGCGGTGCGCGCCACAGGCGCAACCTATACCGCGTGGGGCCGCGAGGCCGCGGGACGTGCGAGACTCTGCCGATGAGAGAGTTCACAGACGACGTCGACCGCCTCCGCCGGCAGCTGGGCGCGAGCCGCATCATCCTGCGCCTCGAGACACCCGGCGCCTTCTATCCCGTCGTGGCCGAGTCGGCCGCCGATGGCATCAGGAGCGTCGCCACCGGCCCCGAGCCGGACTTCAGCCAGGTGGCGACGTTCCTCTTCGTCTCGCAGGAGCAGCGGCCGCTGATCCAGGACGACTGCCTCGACCATCCGCTGTCGCCGCCGGCCGAGATCGTCGGTCACTACGGCGTGCGCTCGCAGCTGCTCGTGCCGGTACCGCGCGGCGACCGCTTCGTCGGCGTCGTCGGCATCCACGTCGCCGAGGGGCCGCGCACCTGGACCGACGACGAGGTGGCGGCGGCCGACCTCTTCGCGCGGCGCGTCGGCTGGGAGCTCGAGCTGGAGGAGCTGCGCGAGCAGCTCGGCGTGGCGCGCACGACGCTGCGCACCTACGTCGGCGAGGAGCCCTACTTCCCGATCGTCGCCGAGGCGGAGGGCGAGGGCGTGCTGGAGCTGCGCGGCGCCGCCGGCCCCGACCTACGCAGGGCAAAGACGATGCAGTACCTGCTGGAGCACCGCTCGACGCTCGTGCAGGAGGACCTGCTGGCGACCGACACGCCGCCGCCGCCCGAGCTGATCGCGCAGTACGGCGCCCGCTCGCAGATCCTCTGCTGCAGCTCGGAGGGCGACCGGCTCGTCGCGTTCGTCTCGGCGCACAACCGCGACCCGCGCGTGTTCACGCCCGGCGAGATCGCCCTGGCCGAGGCGACGACGGCTCGTATCGAGCGGACGCTGCGGCCGCGCGAGCCCGGCGGGCGCTAGCGGTGGGCGCCGGCTGTGGGCGCCGGCGGCGAGGCTAGAAGCTCGCGACCTGCGGGCGCGCCTCGTGCACGCGCCGCGGCTGCCGGGCCGACTCGGGATAGGCGTTCGGATGCTCGAACGCGTCGCGCGCCTTGTCCCGGGCCGGGTAGAGCGTGAACGACTCGCCCTTCTGGTCGTCGATGTAGGTGACCGTGACCTCGTCGGTGTCGGACTCCCACCACAGGCGAACGGTGATCCCGTTGCCCGAACGCTCCGCCAGCTCATGCAGTGCCATGAGGCGATTATCGACTATTGCGTGTGTAGTTTGCGTTGTAAGGGGTCAGGAATCGGTATGCGTTAGGCTCGCTCCCATGAGAACCTGGCAGCTCCGCACGCTCGGCTACGACGGACTCGCGCTCGAGGAGCGCCCGGAGCCCCAGGCCGGGCCCGGCCAGGCGCTGCTGCGCATGAAGTCCGCGTCGCTCAACTCCCGTGACCTGCAGGTGGTGCATGGCATCTACCCGGGCTCGCAGCTGCCGCTCGTGCCGGTGTCGGACGGTGTCGGCGAGGTGATTGCCGTGGGCGAAGGCGTCACGCGGGTCGCGGTCGGCGACCGCGTCTCGCCGATCCTCTTCCAGACGTGGCTACGGGGGCCGATCACGAGCAGCGACTGGGGGCAGGCCCTCGGCGCCGGCGGCTGCGACGGCATCCTCTCCGAGCTCGCCGTGTTCGACGAGCAGACGCTCGTCAAAGTGCCCGCCCAGCTCACCGACGACGAGGCGGCCACGCTCACCATCGCCGGGCTCACGGCCTGGCAGGCGCTCTTCGTGGCCGACTCGGTGAAGGCGGGCGACACGGTGCTCGTGCAGGGTACGGGGGGCGTCTCGATATTCGGGCTGCAGCTTGCCGTCGCCGCGGGCGCCCGCGTCATCGTCACCTCGTCGAGCGACGAGAAGCTCGCGCGGGCGCGCACGCTGGGCGCCTGGGAGACGATCAACTACCGCGCGACCCCCGAGTGGCAGGAGGAGGCGAAGCGCCTCACCGACGGCGTCGGCGTCAACCATGTGATCGAGGTCGTCGGCGACCATCGCCGCTCGATCCGGGCGCTCTGCATCGGCGGCGCGATCAGCGTCATCGGCTATCTCCAGAACCTCAGCTTCGACGGCGGCACGCGCGGCGGCGTGCAGGAGACCGACGTGATGGGCCTGATCCTCTCCAACGGCCGCGTCCTTGGCATCGCCGACGGCAACCGCGACGCGTACGAGGCGATGAACCGCGCAATCGCGATCGCCGGGTTCCATCCCGTTGTCGACCGGACGTTCGCGTTCGAGGAGGTGGTCGAGGCGATGCGCTACCTCGAGAGCGGCTCGCACTTCGGCAAGGTCTGCATCCGGATCGGAGGCTGAGAGCAGTGTGGAACGGCAACCTCGTCATCGACGGCGTCGCCCACGCCTACACCTTCGAGGACGAGAACCGGCTGGCCAGCTGCCCGCCCGAGGTCTACAACGGGCTCGTCGACTGGATCCACGGCTTCCTCCACGTCCCGCTCGAGTCGCAGGAGCCGGGCTACCTGCTCTCCCGCGCCGAATTCGCCGCGAACTGGCACGCCGAGGACCTCGCCAGCGTCTTCTTCGAGGAGTCCGACGTCGACGTGATCGCGTACCACGGCGTCGAGATCGCGGCGTTCTTCGCGCGCGGCTCCTCGCCCTGGTCGATCGGCGTCGAGCTGAAGCAGGCGTATCCCGACCGCGTCCTGCTCTACTGCCCGGTCGATCCGCTGAAAGGCCCGTCCGAGCTGGAGCAGATGGAGGCGCGCCACGCCGAGTGCCCCGTGGACGGCTGGAAGTTCTACCCCACCAACGGCCTGATCGACCCCGCCACGAGCAACGTCTACACAGCGCTGTTCGACGATCGCGAGCTCTCGTTCCCGTACTTCGAGAAGGCCCGCGAGCTGGGCGTGCCGCGGGTCGCCGTGCACAAGGCGATGCCGGTCGGGCCAGGCCCGCTGGACAAGGACAACGTCCACGACGTCTCGACCGCCGCGGTCGCCTTCCCCGACATCCAGTTCGAGGTCGTCCACTCCGGCTGGGCATTCCTCGAGGACTCGGCGCTGCAGCTGATGCTGCACCCCAACATCTGGGCGAACCTCGAGAGCGTCGCCAACTTCGTCGTCCGCCAGCCGCGCAAGTTCGCGCACATCATCGGGACGCTGCTGCAGCACGGTGGCGACGGCCGCATCATGTTCGGGTCGGGCTGCTCGGTGGCGCACCCGCAGCCGATCCTCGAGGCGTTCGCGCGGTTCCAGATGCCCGAGGACCTGATGGAGGGCTACGGCTACCCCGCCGTCACCGACGAAATGAAGCGGCGGATGTTCGGGGAGAACATGGCGCGCTTGCACGGCTTCGACCCGGTGGAGCGCGCGGCGGCGCTGGCCGGTGACGAGTGGACGCAGCGCCGTGCTGCCCGGCGTGCGGGTGAGCCCTCGCCGTGGCGGGCCCACCGCGCGCGGCACGGCTTCGCGACGGTGTGATGCTCGAGCAGCGGATCCGGGAGCTGGCCAACGAGATCGTCGACCCCTGCTCGGCGGCGCAGGCGTTCCCGATCGGCCTCGTCGACATGGGGCTGCTGCTCGCGGTCGAGCTGGCGCCGGCGGGTGGCGGCGCGGCGGGTGGCGCGGCGGGCGGC
>JANXXF010000382.1 GCA_025350775.1 Actinomycetes bacterium | reverse complement strand
TCGCAGCGGTCGGTTGCACCGGGCATTGCTTCGGCGATCACGTCCACTTCGAGGTACGAGTCGGAGGGAACCCGGTCGACCCGATGAGCTACCTCTAGCGCGACGAGGAGATGCGCTTGCCAGACAGCGCCTACCGGCCTATCTTCAACGACCGCCGAGGACCGCGACCATCACCAGGCCCGACAGGGCAAAAGCAGCAAGCAGGCTCCCGACCGCAACGAGCCGAGCCGTCACAGCGAGAGCGTGGCGGCCAACTCGCCGGAGCGCCGGGATGGCTCCGCAGAGTGCGATCGCCACGGCCACTCCACGGATCAGCCACCGATCGCTGCCGCCGTCTCCGCCGGCGAATCCGGCGGAGACCAGCAGTTGTGACGCAACCCCGGCTGCCAGGCCCCAGGCTGCGAAGAGCGACGACCAGTAGCGTGAGATCGCCTTGGGTCGCGCCGGGGTCGGGCCGAGAAAAATCACGCTCGCTGACCGCCGGAGCTCCCGACCAGTGACGACTCGAGGCCGAGAGCGGCCCGAGAGCTCGCTGGGAGGGCGGCCGTAAACGACACTGGCGACGACCAGGTCGAGAATGGCGGCACCAGGTACCACGCCGAGCACGGAAAGCCAATCACGCTAGAACTGTCGCAACGCCGTGTGCAGATTCGATGAAGCACGGCGAAAATTCCCAGGAGCGCGGCAGGAACGCCTCGACGTCGTTGTCGCCACCCGGGCTCGCTCAGACCACGTCGAGCGGCTTCCGCCGCACCCCTTCCCCGCGCGAGAGATCCCGACCGGGAGCGGCACTCGCCGGCAGGAAAACCTGGAAGCGGGAGCCCTGCCCCGGCGTGCTCTCGACGTCGATCCGGCCGTCGTGGGCGCGCACAAGCTAATCGACGACAGCGAGGCCGATACCTGCGCCGCCCGTGACGCGCGAGCGCGACTTCTCGCCGCGCCAGAGACGCGTGAAGATGAACCGCAGGTCACCCGGCTCGATACCGATGCCCGTGTCCATCACTTCGAGCACGGCTCCCCGGCCATCGCGCCTAACGGCCACGCGTACTTCACCACCCCGGTTCGTGTACCGAAGCGCGTTCGAGAGCAGGTTCCCGACGACCTGACCGATCCGCTCGGGGTCGGCGCTCACCCACACCGACTGCAGCTCGGTAGCGAGGTCGATCCCGGCCGAGGCGACGCGGTCGGTCGGCAGAGGCGTTCGCCTCGGCGCGCGCGACCTCAGCGAGGTCGACGGTGTGCCGGTCGAGCAGCAGTCCGGGGCGCTGCGCATCGGCGAGGCTCGAAAGGTCGTCGAGGAAGCGGGTGAGGCGAAGCGCCTCGGTGTGCATCGCAGCGAGGTTCGCGGGCTGGTCGGAGAGCACGCCGTCCTGCGCTGCCTCGATCCGGGAAAGCAGCCCGGTCACAGGGGTGCGCAGCTCGTGCGCGAGGTCGGCGACGCTCTCCTTACGCAGTCGCTCCTCCTGTCCGAGCGTCTCGGCGAGCCGGTTCAGCGCATGGCCGACGGCGCGCACCTCGGGATCGCCCGTGAGCCGGACACGGGCGGTGAGCTCCCCGCGCTCCATGGCCTGTGCCGTCTGCCGGATCCGGCGCAGCGGTCGCGCGAGCGTCTGCGCCAGCAGGAACGCGACCCCCAGCGCGGCCGCGCCAGAGAGCAGGCCGGCGACGAGCTGGAGACGGTCGAGCGAGTGCCGCAGGTGCGCCTCCTCCGGCGTGAGCAGGCCACCGTCAACCTGGCTGACGGTGACGTCCCCGATCCGGCGCCCGGCGACGACGACCGGGGCGGACGCGGTCGAGCCGATCGCAGGCGACAGCCCGCCGACGCGCTTTCCGGCCGCGCTGCGCAGCGTCACTCGAAGCCCGTCGATCCCAGCGAAGTGGCCGAGGGTGACAACCCCCGCCGGCCGCCAGCCGGCATCCTCGCGGTAGACCTTCGCTGCGATCTCGGCCAAGTGCGTGGCGGAGCGCTGCAGGCGCGCCCGCGCTGCATCATTGAGGCGGGGCTCCAGCCCGAGATCGGCGAGTAGCGTCGCGACCCCGACGCCGAGCAGCGCCACCCCGACCAAGCCGAGGGCGAGCCGCGTCCGGAGACCGACGCGGCCCTTCAATCCCATGTCCGTGCGAGCCGGTAGCCGACGCCGAGGACAGTCTCGATGTACCGCGGCTGCCGCGGATCGGGCTCGATCGTCCTGCGCAGGTTCTTGACGTGGGCGTCGATCGTTCGCTCGACCCCCTCGAAGTCGAAGCCCTGGACGTGATTGACGAGCTCGAAGCGCGAATAGGCACGGCCCGGGTAACGGGCGAGGGCCACGAGGAGCTTGTACTCGTTCGGGGTCAGATCGACCGGCGCGCCGTGCCGCCGCACCTCGTGACGGACCGTGTCGATCGCAAGGGCACCCCCGTCGAAGCTGAGGAGCCGGACGAGCGGCGTCTCGGGGCCACCTGCCCGCCGGAGGATCGCGTGCACGCGTGCCACGAGCTCACGCGGCGAGAACGGCTTCGTCAGGTAGTCGTCGGCGCCGAGCGCAGGCCCGCCGACGCGCTCGTCCTCGCCGGCGTTCGCCGTCAGCATCAGGACGGGCACGTCCGACCGCCGGCGGATCTCACGGCAAACCTCCTCGCCGCTAACGTCGGGCAGCATCAGGTTGAGGATGATCAGCGCGGGCCTCACCCGCTCGGCAACCGCCAAGCCCTCTGTCCCAGCGGCGGCCACATAGACGGTGAATCCGTCCCGCTCGAGGTACGCGCGTACGACGTCCTGGACCGACTTCTCGTCGTCCACGAGCAAGATCTTGCGATTCTCGAACACCACGCTCACGGTTCCAGGCGGTTGTGAAGACTCCACGAAGATGCCCGGTGATCGCCCATAGCGAAGGCTTCTCTCGAGCCGGGCGACCTCGTCTTCTTCGACAATCTCGGCCACAACGGCATCTACATCGGCGGCGGCCAGTTCATCCACGCGCCGCACACCGGCGATGTCGTCAAGATCTCGAGCCTGAGCGAGTCGTGGCACACCGCGAACTGGGTTGGAGCACGGAGGCTCTGACCCAGCCCGCGGCGGCCACTTCGAGGCGCCGCGACCGTCTACTTGCCTTTCGGCATCTGCACCCGAAAGACGGCGGTCTCGCCGTTGAGGGTGACCCTGACGGTGAGCTTGTGGCCATCCGGCATCGTCACGTTGTTGCCGTAGTGGAAGTCCTCCATACCGTGGCCGATTCCCTGCATCATCGCGACCGGCAGCTTCTTGGTCATCATGCTGCCCATGGAGCCATCGACGAGCGTGATCGTGGGTTCCGCGTTCGCGATGACGGCACCTGTCTGCTTCGAGCAGATCTGAGCTTCCAGGTGGTGCATCGATCTGCCACGCATGGTCATGCCGCTATTCATTCCCATCATGCCGCCCATCATCACCTCGCCGCCCTTCGGATGCAGCTTCTTCACCTCGGCGGGCGTGTACATCTTCTCGGGCATGCCGATGTGGAGCTGAACGCGGTAGCTGGCGGTCGTCGTTGTCCAGGTCATGGCGCCGCGGGCGTTGCAGCCGGCGACGGTACTGTGAGCGCTGGCGGCGCTCACGTTCACGGGGGCGATCGCGGCGACAGCCGCAACGATGCCGAGGGCCATGCGATTGCGTGTGACGATCATCGAAACAACCTCCTGGTAGTGGCTAACACGGTCGACGGTTTCTGCTCGAGCGTCGCGATGGCCTCCGTCGGTGAGCGCGGGAGACGCAGCCGCTTCAGCGCGAGCGCGTTGACGGCGACAAGGACGCTCGAGCCAGACATCGAGATGGCGGCGATCTCGGGGCGTAGCGTGAAGCCGAACGGGGCGAACACGCCGGCGGCGATCGGGAGCGCGAGCGAGTTGTAGCCGATCGCCCAGCCGAGGTTTTGACGCATCTTGCGCAGCGTCCCGCGGCTGATCGTCACGGCGGTCGCGACATCGAGCGGATCGGAGCGCATGAGCACGATGTCGGCGGTCTCGATCGCGACGTCCGTGCCGGCACCGATCGCGATGCCGACGTCCGCTTGTGCCAGCGCCGGCGCGTCGTTCACGCCGTCACCGACCATCCCGACCTTTCGGCCACTGGCTTGGAGGTCGGCGACCTTCGCTGCCTTGTCTCCCGGGAGCACTTCGGCGAGCACCTCGTCGATGCCGACCAAGCCGGCGACCCGCGCCGCGGTGGCCTGGTTGTCGCCGGTGAGCATGACCGAGCTGATGCCGAGCTCCTCGAGCGCCCGGACAGTCACGGCGGCGGTCTCGCGCAGTGCATCGGCAATGGCGATCAGCCCGGAGGCGTTGCCGTTCACGGCGACTTGCACGACGGTAAGGCCCTGAGCTGCTAGGGCTTCCGCACGGGCAGCGAGGCCGCCGAGCGCGATGCCTTCCCTCTCTAGCAGCCGAGCGTTCCCGACCGCGACCTGGTCGCCGTCGACGGTGGCGAGCGCGCCGTGCCCTGGCACCGCCTCGAATGACCTCGCCGCAGGTACTTCGATGCCGCGCTCCTGCGTCGCGCGAACGATCGCCTCCGCCAGTGGGTGCTCGCTCTCGCGCTCGACGGCGGCGACGAGGCGGAGCAGGCCGCGCTCATCGACGCCGTCGGCGGTCGCGATCTCGATGACCTCGGGCTCCCCTCGCGTGAGCGTCCCAGTCTTGTCGAGGACGACTGTGGTCAGCGTCGCCACCTGCTCGAGCGCGGTCGCGTTCTTGAACAGGATGCCGCGCTTCGCGCCCAGTCCGGTGCCGACCATGATCGCGGTCGGCGTTGCCAGGCCGAGCGCGTCAGGGCAGGTGATCACGACCACTGTGATCGCGTAGACGAGCGCGTGCTGGACGGAGACGCCGACGGCGAGGTACCAGACGAGGAAGGTGCCGACACCACCGATGAGCGCGACAAAGACGAGCCAGAACGCGGCGCGGTCGGCAAGGCGCTGCGCGGGAGCCTTCGAGTTCTGCGCCTCCTGGACGAGCTTCACGATCTGGGCGAGCGCCGTGTCCGACCCGACCGCGGTCGCGCGGCCACGCAGCGTCCCGTTCCGGTTGATGGTCGCGCCGATCAGCGCCGAGCCGGGCGACTTCGACACCGGCATGCTCTCGCCGGTGACCATCGACTCGTCGACGGCGCTGTCTCCCTCGACCACTTCCGCATCGACAGGGATCTTCGCGCCCGGGCGCACGAGCAGAAGGTCGCCGACGACGACCTCTGCCGTCGGAAGCTCGATCTCCTGCCCGTCGCGGATCACGACGGCCTTCGGTGGCGCCAAGTCGAGTAGGGCGCGGATCGCCTCGTTCGCTCCACCCCGGGCGCGCATCTCGAAGTAGTGACCGAGCAGGACGAACGAGGCGAGGAACGCCGACGCCTCGTAGAACACCTCGCCCTCGATCCAGAACGTCGTCACCACCGAGTACACCCAGCCGGTGCCGATCGCGACGGCGACGAGCACCATCATGTCCAGCGTCCGTGCGCGCAGCGCGTGGTAGGCGCCCACGAAGAAGATCTGGCAGGAGTAGAGCACGAGGGGCAGGCTGAGCACGAACTGCCAGACATCGGCACGCAGGCCGAACGGCGTTCCCGGGATGCTCCCGAAGAGGCTTTTGCCGAGCGGCGACCAGATCGCGATCGGCAGCGCGACCGCGACCGCCACCAGGAAGCGGTTGCGCAGGTCCCGCTCCATTCCCGCCATGGACATGCCGGCATGGCCACCGTGGCCGTGGCCGTGCGCGTCCTCCGCCCGTTCGACGGCAGCATGGTCGTGCCCCTGCGCACCACCGCCGACGTGGGCTAGCGGGTCACAAATGTGGCCGGGCACCGACTGCCCGGCGCAGTGGTAGCCGCATTCCTCGACCCAGCTGCGCAGCTGCTCGACCGAGGTGAGCGCTGGGTCGAAGGAGACCGTCGCCGTCTGGGCGACCGGGTTCGCAGCGACTCCGAGCACGCCTGGCCGGCCCCCGAGGACGCGCTCGACGACCGCCGTCTCGCTTGCGTAGTGGAGATTGCCAACGTGAAGGACAACGGTGGCGGCTCCGCGTCCCTCCTGCCGCTGCTCTCCCGGCGAGTGGTCGTGGCCGTCCTCAGTGTGGTGGTGTTCGTGGGCCGTCTCCATCAAAGCCTCTCTGTCGGAGGACTCTCCGCGTGCCCTCGCGATCCGCGGGCTTGTCTGGCGCATAGCCGGCTCAACGACCGACGCTCCGTGGAGCGACGTCGGGCCCCTCGCTGAAGCCGAAGGCGTTACGCCCGGTAGGGAGCATCGTCGCCGCGAGGAGCGCCCCAGCCAACGCTATGCCGGCGTTCACGAGGAACGCGAGCGAGAGACCGGAGACGAAAAGCCGGGGCGAGGCAATGCCTGCGACAAGGCCCCGTGGCCAGCGCGTCGCCACGATCGCCCCCATCGTCGCGATCCCGACGGCCAGCCCGATCATCCGCGACGTGTTGAGAATGCCCGCGCGCTGCGTCCCGCCTCCGTCTTCCATGCCGGCCGCGGTCGTCGGCGTCGTCGTGAGCGCGATACCGAGGCCAACCACGCCGAGAGGGGCAAGAAGGCGCCACAGTGGCAGCTCGACGCCGATCCGTGACAGGCCGCCGAGCCCCGCCGCAAGCAAGAGCATGCCAGCCGCCGCCGGAACGCGACTGCCGATTCGGTCGGCGAGCCTGCCCGCGAGCAGAGCCCCGACGAAGATCAGCCCGGTCATCGGCAGGAAGACTGCTCCCGCTCCGATTGGTGTGTACTTGAGCACGAGCTGAAGGTAGAGCGAAATGAAAAAGAACACGCTGCACATGACCGACGTCGAGAGTAGCGTCACGAGGTTCGCGCCGCTGAAGTCGAGGCGACGGAAGAGCGCAAGATCGAGCAGCGGCACTGCGACCCGCCGCTCGACGACCAGAAACGCTGCGGTGGCCGAGCCGGCACCTGCCAGGAGGCTGAGCACTAGACCCGAGGCCCAGCCGTAGCTGCCCGCTTCCGTGAGTGCGAAGACGAGCATCGAGAGCGCGACAGCCGACAGCACGATCCCCGCCAGGTCCAGCGGGCCTCTGCGCGCGGATCGGCTGTCCACCGGCAGCAGCAGGACGCCGAGCGCCGCGGCAAGCAGCCCGAGCGGCACGCTGCCGAGGAAGATCCAGCGCCAGCCAAAGCGCTCGTCGATGACCGCGCCGATAAGAGGCCCGAGCGCAAGCGCCGTCGACGAGATGCCGGCCCAGGCCCCGATCGCCGTCGCCCGTTGGCGCCCAGGAAACGAGTCGGCGACGAGCGACAGCGCGGCCGGGGCCATCAGCGCCGACCCGGCACCCTGAACGATGCGCGCCGCGATCAGGAATCCGCCGCTGGGCGCCAGCCCAGAGGCGAGTGAGCCGAATGAGAAGACGGCAAGTCCCGCGGTGAAGACGCGCCTGCGGCCGAAGAGGTCGGCGAGCCTCGCGGCGGGAAGCATCAGCACTGCAAGCGCAAGCGTGTACCCGTTGATGACCCATTCGAGGCCAGAGACGCCGAGGCCGAGACTGCGACCAATCGCCGGCTGGGCGACCGCGGCCGCCGTGTCCTGCAGCATGAGCAGGAAGGAGGCGATGACCAGCGGCACGATTGCCAGCCAGCCCTTTCCGCCAAGTGCGGCGCTGCGTCTCAGGTCGCCTTCAGCCCGATGTAGACGAACAGCACGATCATCGGGATGCAGTGGGCGATCCGCTCGGCCGGGTGATGTTGAGCTTCAAGCGTCTCATTGTCGGCTCCTCGAGCGATTGACCGTTCACCTGTATCGTCAGCCGCCAAGATGAAGAGCGTGTGAAGACGTTCTGCTCCTCGGACGAAGCGCAGCGATAGCGCCCGAGGCCTGCGGCGCAGCGTCGAGCGGCGATGCCAGCTTCCAGCCAGATCGCTGCGCTGCTGCGGGGGTTGCCCGCGTTCGACGGCGCGATGGCACGACGCTCGCGCGCGAGTACGCGATCCCGGCCGTGGGCCAGGCGATCCGAAGATCGCCGTAGTCGCTGCGTCTCAACAGCTTGCTGGCCGGCCGTTCACCGTCGTCGACGCTCGCGGCAGGACGGTGCTCCTTGGGGAGCAGCGCCGGACCGCCGGGCTGGGCCGCTGTACGCAGCCAGCCAGAGAAAAACAGCTACCGGCCGGGCTCGTTTCGGAGTACGCTCCGTGTCTTGCAAAGCTTCCGCCTGAAGGAGGCGAGATGGAGCACACCATCAGGATCGAGAACGGCTGCGAAGCCGACCGCTGCAGGCTATTCGCGCTTGCCCGCAGCACGTTCGGCGAGATGCTCGGCTGGAATGACGCGGTGGTGATGGAGCCGCTCAAGCGGGACGTCGTATTCATCGCCCGTTGCGACGACGCCCTCGCCGGCTACGTCGCGTTGCGGGAGACGCCTCGCACGGTGCGGGTCGACCAGCTCCTCGTGGCCGAGCCAAGGGTGCCCGAGCTGATCGGCGATCGCCTGCTCGACTACGCGGAGGGCTACGCCATCTGGCGCGGGGCCCAGTCGCTGGAGATCGTCGTCGAGCCCGACAACGCTGCGGCACGCAGGCTCTACAGCCGGCACGGCTTCGTTCCGGTCGCCGACGAGCTCTTCGCACGGATGCTGCCGACGCTTTAAGCCTGGATCCACCGTTTTTCGCGGGCGTTGCAGCTCGTCCAGACTGCCAGGCCGCTCCCCGGCAGGGTTTCGGCCCCACCTACGGCGGCGGGGCCTGCACCCAGCCGGTGCGCTCCGCGCTGAAGCCTCCGCAACGGGCCACCGGCCCGCCCCGTACGGCCCCAACGC
>JANXXF010000371.1 GCA_025350775.1 Actinomycetes bacterium | reverse complement strand
TTGCAGCTCGCCGTCGACGACCACCCGGTGTCGAGCGGTGGCGAGGGCTTCCTCATCACCGAGTCCGAGGAGGCAGTGGCCTGATGGGTGAGCTCGGCGCATTCCTGAAGATCGGCCGGCTCGAGGCACCCGAACGCGACCCGCAGGAGCGGGTGCACGACTACCGCGAGTTCGTCAAGTCGCTCCCGCTCGTCGAGCTGCGTCAGCAGGGCGCCCGCTGCATGGAGTGTGGCGTGCCCTTCTGCCATCACGGCTGCCCGCTCGGCAATCTGATCCCCGACTGGAACGACCTCGTGTACCGCGACAACTTCCGCGACGCGAGCGCCCAGCTCCATCGCACCAACAACTTTCCGGAGTTCACCGGCCGCCTCTGCCCCGCTCCCTGCGAGGCCGCCTGCGTGCTGGAGATCGACGAGGGCAACGCCGTCTCGATCAAGCAGATCGAGGTTGCGATCGTCAACCGCGCCTGGGACGAGGGCTGGATCGTGCCCGTGCCGCCCGTGCGCCGCACCGGCAAGACCGTCGTCGTGATTGGCGCCGGGCCGGCCGGGCTCGCCGCCGCGCAGCAGCTCAACCGGGCCGGGCACACCGTCACGGTGCTGGAGCGCGACGAGGCGGGCGGTGGGCTCGTGCGCTTCGGGGTGCCGGACTTCAAGATCGAGAAGTCGGTGATCGAGCGCCGGCTCGACCAGCTGCGCGCCGAGGGCGTCGAGTTTCGCTACGGCGTGGACGTCGGGGTGGACATCGAGGGCTCGGCATTGCGCGAGCAGTTCGACGCGGTCGTCGTGGCGACGGGCTCGCGTGTGCCGCGCGACCTGCCCGTGCCCGGCCGCGAGCTCGACGGCGTCCATTTCGCGATGGAGTATCTCTACCAGCGCGCCCGCGCCCTCGCGCGCGAGCAGGGCGCGGCGCCGGCCGGAGCGCCCGCCGCGCCGGCGCCCGACAGCGCGATCAGCGCGGCCGGCAAGCACGTGATCGTGGTCGGCGGCGGCGACACTGGCGCCGACTGCGTCGCCCACTCGCACCGTGAAGGTGCGCTCTCGGTGACGCAGATCGAGCTCGTCGGCGAGCCACCTGTGAGCCGGCCCGACGCCATCACGCCGTGGCCGCGCTGGCCGATGAAGCTCCGCTCGTCGTACGCGCTGAAGGAGGGCGGCGAGCGCGACTTCGCGATCTCGACGACGCACCTCACCGGCTCGGGCGGCAAGGTCGAGCAGATCCACTGGGCCGAGAACACCGGCAAGCCCCCGTTCGACCTGGTGCCCGGCACCGAGGAGACGCGCCCCGCCGGGCTCGTGCTGCTGGCGATGGGCTTTCTGTCGCCGGAGCCGCTGGTGCTCGAGCAGCTCGGCGTGAAGCGGGACGGACGCGGAAATGCCGCGGCCGCCGCCTACGCCACGTCGACCGACGGCGTGTTCGCCGCGGGCGACGCCCGGCGCGGGCAGTCGCTGATCGTGTGGGCGATCAACGAGGGCCGGCAGTGCGCGGCCGTCGTGGACGCGTGGCTCGGCACCCGCTGAGCCGGGCGCGCCGGGCCGTCGTCTAGGCTCTGAACCGATGGCCGCACCGTCCGACCTCGCCGCCGACCTGCGCGCCGACCCGCCGCGCCTGCACGCGTCCGGCTCCGCCTACTGGGGCCTCGCCTGGCCGGCGCTGGAGTGGCTCGTCGCGAACGTCAAGCCGGGGATGGCGACGCTCGAGACCGGCGCCGGCTCGAGCACGATTGTGTTCGCCAGCGCGGGCGCCGACCACGAGGCGGTCAGCCCCTTCGCCGACGAGCACGAGCGGATCAGGGAGGAGTGCGCGCGCCGCGGCATCGACGCGAGCCGCCTCCGCTTCCATGTCGGGTCATCGCACGAGGTGCTGCCGCGCTGGGAGCCGCGCCCGCTCGACCTCGTCCTCGTCGACGGCGCCCACGGCTTCCCGTATCCGATCGTCGACTTCTGGCACCTGGCGCCGCACGTCAAGATCGGCGGCCTGATGCTGCTCGACGACGCGTACATGGCGCCCGTCGGGATGCTCGTCGACCACCTGCGCACCCGCCCCTCCTGGGAGGTCGTCGGCCCGGTCGGCTACCGCACCGTGATCGTCAAGAAGCTCGCCGACGACCTGCCGGACTTCGACTGGAGCGGCGAGCGGCTGGGCGGCCGCATGCGCTTCGACTACCTGCCGCCGCGCGAGCGCGTCGTCGCCTCCCTGCGCCACCGGGCCCTCTCGACGCCCACCGGGCTCGCCGCCGTCGCAGTCGCACGGCGCCGCCTGGGCTTCCTCTTCCGCTAATCGCGGTCGGGCCGGTGCGTTCGCTCCGCTCAGCGGCCCGGCGTCTGCTGCCGCCCCAGCCGGAGGTGCGGGCGCTGGCGGTCGCCGACCTCGTCGGCTCGCTCGGGTGGGGCGCGTTCGTCGCGGGCAGCGCGGTCTTCTTCACCCGCTCGGTCGGCCTATCGGCGGCGCAGGTCGCGGTCGGGCTGTCGCTGGCCGGCGGCCTGGGCTTCGCGCTGGCCGTGCCGGGCGGG
>JANXXF010000350.1 GCA_025350775.1 Actinomycetes bacterium | reverse complement strand
CCCACCGCCCGCCGCCCCACCGCCCGACGCCCGGCCGACGCTGCTGCGCTTCGCCGAGCTCCGCGCCGGCGCCGCCGACGAGCTCGACGACGAGTCGGCCCGCTCGATCGTCCGCGAGCTCAAGGCCGTCCACGCCGACCTGAAGGCACTCCGTCGTGCCCTCACCGGCCGCGAGCGCGGCCCGGAGCTATGGGCGGTCGTGCGCGCGCTCGCGCGCGAGGAGTCGCTCGCCCGCGCCGGCTTCGCGCCCGGCGGCGGGGCCACTGCCGCGCCCGACCAGCCCTCCGGGTAGGCGCGCCCGCCGCCCTGCTCTTCTGGTACCTCTACGAACGTGCGTCTCACCAACACCCTGACCCGCCGCAGCGAGGAGCTGCCGCCCGCGCGGCAGCCCGCCGGCGCGCCGACCCCCGACGGCGTCGCGACCCCCGGAGCGGCCCCGACCCCCGGAGCCGCCGCGACCCCCGACGGCGCCCCGACTCGCATCGGCATGTACTTCTGCGGCCCCACGGTGTACCAGCGCATCCACGTCGGCAACGCCCGCCCGTTCGTGATCGCGATGTGGCTGCGCAGCTGGCTGCGCGCCCGCGGCTACGACGTCCGGCTCGTCATCAACATCACCGACGTCAACGACAAGATCTACGAGGCCGCCCCCGGCGCCAGCGCCGCCCTCGCCCAGCAGGCCTCCGACTGGTACATCGAGGACACCGGCCTGCTCGGCCTCGGCCGGCCCGACGAGGAGCCGAAGGCCACCGAGACGGTGCCCGAGATCGTCGCCCTGATCGAGGAGCTCGTCGCCAGGGAGATGGCCTACGAGGCCGGCGGCGACGTCTACTTCCGCGTCGGCCGCTGCCCCGACTACGGCTGCCTCTCCGGGCAGCGCCCCGACGAGATGCAGGAGCAGGAGCCGAACCCGCTCAAGGAGGACGCGCGCGACTTCGCCCTCTGGAAGGCGCACAAGCCCGGCGAGGACACCAGCTGGCCCTCACCGTGGGGCGACGGCCGCCCCGGCTGGCACATCGAGTGCTCGGCGATGGCCGAGAAGTTTCTCGGCCCCGAGTTCGAGATCCACGGTGGCGGGCTCGATCTCGTCTTCCCGCATCACGAGAACGAGCTGGCCCAGTCTCGCGCTGCCGGCCGCGGCTTCGCGCGCGTGTGGATGCACAACGGCATGCTGCGCTTCACCGGCGAGAAGATGTCGAAGTCGCTCGGCAACGTGGCGGCGCTACGCGACGTGATCGAGCAGTGGGGCCGCGAGACCTTCCTGCTGTTTCTGCTCACCGGCCACTGGTCGAAGCCGATCGACTTCTCGGACGAGACGATGACGCAGGCCGCCGTCCAGGCCGAGTCGTTCCGCAACGTCTTTCGATTCGGGGCAGAAAGGCCGAGAATCGGTGTGACTCGGACATGGGAACACTTTGTCGATGCGCTTGACGACGATTTCAATACGCCCGCCGCGCTCGCCATCATGCATTCCTGGCGCGTGAACGGCTTCTTGGATGACCTTCGTCGCGCGTTCCAAATCTTCGGCCTTGAGAGCCTCTCGGCCGTCGAATTCGATGAGTCGGCTGTGAGGTCCATTCTTGATGCCCGTCGAGATGCGCGAGGAGCCAAGGACTTCGCGACCGCGGATCGACTCAGAGCTGACCTATGGAGGGCCAAGGTCGCCGTCGCAGACACGCCGGATGGCCAGGTGACGACGCGGTACTTTGGTGTTCGGTATATGGGCACCGCGGACGATGACCCTGACGTCAGGCGTATGGCCGAAGAGTTCGAGACTGCGCGATGGACGGGCGACCGTCCTCAGGCGAAGGCTATCGCTTTAGGTCTTCGCAAACTTGGCTACTCCATCGAGGAGCTTACGGACGGCGCTGTGGTCGTACGGCTAGGTCGCGCATGATCCGCGAGCTCGTCTACGGCCGGCAGCCCGTGCGCGAGGCGCTGCGTGGCCGCCGCGAGGTGCTCGAGCTGTGGGTCACCGACCGTGCCCTCGCCGCCGAGCCCTGGCTGCAGGAGTCGACTCGACCTCGACCTCAGGTGAAGGCCGACGGCGCGATCGAGGAGTCGGCGGGGACGCGTGACCACCAGGGCGTGCTCGCGTTTTGCGAGCCGTACCGCTACGCCGACGCGCTCGCGCTGGCGAAGGGTGGCGGCGGCCAGGGGGGTGACCAGGGCGGCGGCGCGGGCGGCGGCCCTGGGCCTGGCCCCGAGCGCCCGCTGATCGTCGTCCTCGACCAGGTCACCGACCCGCACAACCTGGGCGCGGTCTGCCGCAGCGCAGAGGGCGCCGGCGCGACCTGCGTTGTCATCCCCAAGGACGGCGCCGTCCACGTCACCCCGGCCGTGTGCAAGACCTCGGCGGGTGCCGTCGAGCACATCCCCGTCGCCATCGTCACCAACATCGCGCGCTACCTCGAGGAGATCAAGGGCCCCGACCTCTGGGTGTGGGCCGCCGACCAGGATCGCGGCACGGCGCCCTGGCAGGCCGACCTCGCCGGCGGCACGGCACTCGTCCTCGGCGCCGAGGGCAAGGGGCTGCGCCCGCTCGTCCGGCGCAGCTGCGACGGCGCGATCGCCATCCCGCTGGCCGGCAAGATCGACTCGCTCAACGTCAGCGTCGCCGCCGGCGTCCTTCTCTTCGAGGCCCGCCGCCAGCGGAGCGCCTGAGCCGGCGCCACGCCCGCCGCTGCGTCGCCTGCCATGCCTGTTGCCAGCTACTACCTCTTCGACGGCCACAACCTGCTCCACGCCGGCGCCTATGCCGAGCCGCGAGAGCTGACCGACATGCTGGCCAGCTGGCTCTCGCTGAAGGGCGCCCGCGGCACCGTCGTCTTCGACGGCAAGGGCCAGGCGCAGCAGATTGGCCCGCTCGAGGTGCTCTGGGCGCCGCACGCCGACACTGTGCTCGAGCGCATCGCCGCCGACCGGCGTGGCCGCGAGCAGGTCTGCCTCGTCTCGTCCGACCTGGCGGTGAAGGGCACGGCCGGCCGCCAGGTCGCCCAGCTCTCGTCGCAGACGTTCCTGCGTGACCTCGAGCCGACCGAGCTGCCGCCCCAGCGGCCCGGCCACGTCGCCGACCTGCTCGACCCCGCGCTGCGCGCCCGCCTCGAGCGGCTCCGTCGCGGCCTCGACGGCTGAGCCGCACCCGAGCCCGAGCCTGCGCCTGGCCCGAGAGCCCGGCCTGCGCTGCGGCTGCGCCCGAGCCCCGTCCGCGCTCCGCCGCGCCTGCCCCCGGCGGCTCGCGCGGCGACCTGCGGGCGGCCCCGCACCGTCCTGCGCACCCCGCCGCGGCTGAAACTTCCCGGTGGGGGCTTGACGTTTGCCCTCCAGTTGTTATCCTCTGTCTCAACCTAAGGGTGAGAGTTGACGGAAGGAGAATCAGACGCCCGTCAAAAAACCCGTTCGATGCAGGGGGTTTCGATGTCGGTTCGGTACGCAGCGGCGGTACGCACGCCGGCCAAGGTTCAACGTGAGCTTGAGGATCTCCAGCTCGTGATGAAGGCGCGCAACGGCAACCAGGCGGCGCTGGACGCGTTGATGAAGCGCTATACGAGCTTCGTCCGGCTCAAATCCAGCTCGTACTTCCTGGCCGGCGGCGACTCGGACGACCTGATCCAGGAGGGGATGATCGGCCTCTACAAGGCCGTGCGCGATTTCCGCCCCGACAAGGAGACCTCGTTCCGCAGCTTCGCCGAGCTCTGCGTCACCCGGCAGATCATCACGGCGATCAAGACCGCGACCCGCTACAAGCACGCGCCGCTCAACACCTATGTCTCGTTCAGCCATACCCCCGCTGGACAGGACTCCGATTCGGACTGCACGCTCGGCGACGCCCTCCCCGGCCCGCGCATCGACGACCCGATCGTCAGCGTCATGTCCACCGAGGAGCTCAAGAGCCTCGTCTTCTGCCTCGGCACCGGCCTCTCGCCGCTCGAGTCGCAGGCGCTCAAGCTGTATCTGGAGGGCTCGTCCTACGAGGACATGGCCGAGGAGCTCGGCTGCGACACGAAGACGATCGACAACGCCCTCCAGCGTGTCAAGCGCAAGGTTCTCAACCACCAGCAGTCGCGCCAGGTCCTCCAGTAGGCCGCAGCCGGGCGCTAGGCTCCGGCAGAGCGCCGGAGTAGCTCAGCTGGCAGAGCAACCGCCTTGTAAGCGGTAGGTCACGGGTTCGAGTCCCGTCTCCGGCTTTCTCAGCCGGCGCCGCTGACGCGCTTCATGCGCTGGAGCAGCGTGCGGCCGTTGGTCTCGATCGCGCCGCGCAGGTCGGTCGAGCGGTTCGAGATGATGCCGATCTCGCCGATCAGGCGGCCGAGCCGCAGGTGGATCTCGGTGTCGTAGAACGTTCCGGGCTTCGACTGGAAGACGTTGCGGATGGCCCAGGCGTCGGCGCCGAGGCCCGGGACGGCCCAGCTCGTCGTCGAGGCGAGCGTCCAGCCGCCCTCGATCAGGCGGCCGCGGAACCGGCGGAAGCTCTCGATCTGGCGCGCGTGGTGCAACGCGGCCGTGGCCACGCTCTTGAAGAGCTGCACGGTGGTGCCGCCGAAGAACGCGCCGTCGGGGGCGAAGCCGGGCCCCCAGCTCTGGTCGTAGCCGGCCACCCAGCCGTCGGCGGCGATGTCGCTCGCCGTGTCCTTGGGGTCGAGGGTGTAACGCGTCGCGTCTTCGCTGTCGAAGCGCCCGCTCGACGACGACTTCGGCAGGACGTCGAAGCGGCCGCCTGCCAGCAGGGCGCGGGGCAGCACCATCTGCGCGAGCTGGGTGGCCGTGATCGTGGCCGCCGGCGCGGTGCGGGCCGCTGGCGCGGCGCGGGCTGCCAGCGCGCCGGGCGAGAGCAGGGCCAGCGCTGCGACCGGCGCGAGCAGCGCCGCCGTCGCGGTGGCGACGTACGCGCCGCGCCCACGGCCGTTCGTGCGCTCGCCCGCGC
>JANXXF010000276.1 GCA_025350775.1 Actinomycetes bacterium | reverse complement strand
GCCACCGCTACCGCTCGGCCAGCGACACCGAGGTGATCGTCGCCGCCTACCTCGAGTGGGGCGAGCGCTGCGTGGAGCGCTTCAACGGCATGTGGGCGTTCGCCCTCTGGGACGGGCGCACGGAGCGCCTCTTCTGCTCGCGCGACCGCTTCGGCGTCAAGCCCTTCTACTACCGCTGGGACGGCAGCCGGCTCGCCTTCGCCAGCGAGCTGAAAGCGTTCCGCGCCGACCCCACAGGCGGCCCGCTGCGCCCCAACCTGCCGATCGTGCGCGACTACGTGGCGCGCGACCGCTTCGACCACACCGACGAGACGTTCTTCGCGGGGATCGTCAAGCTGCCGCCGGCGCACTCGCTGACGCTGGACGCGGGCGGGCTGAGCGTGACGCGCTACTGGTGGCTGGAGCGGCGCGACCCGCCTGGCGGCGACCCGATCGAGGCCGTGCGCGAGCTCTTCCTCGACTCCGTCCGGCTGCGGCTGCGCAGCGACGTCCGTGTCGGCACGGCGCTCAGCGGCGGCATCGACTCCTCGGCCGTCGCCTGCACCGTCGACCGGCTGCTGCGCACCGAGGCCGAGTCGGCCCGGCCCGTGGGCGATCGCCAGGCCACCTTCACCGCCTTCTTCGACCTCCCCGGCTACGACGAGCGGCCGTACGCCCGCGCCGTCGTCGAGCGCACTCTGGCAACGCCGACGTGGATCTCGTTCAGCGACCGCGAGCTGGTGGCGGCGCTGCCGTCGATCGTCGAGAGCCACGACGAGCCGTTCCGCTCGACGAGCATCTGCGCCGGCTGGTTCGTGATGCGCGCCGCGCGCGAGGCCGGCATCACCGTCGTGCTCGACGGGCAGGGCGGCGACGAGGTGTTCGCCGGCTATCCCGCGTACCTGCCGGCGCGCTGGGCCGACCTGCTGGCGGCGGGGCGGGTGGGCGAGCTCGCGCGTGAGGTCGGCGCGCAGGCAGGCGTGTACGGCGCTCCGAATGCCGTGCGCACGCTCGCGCGCGCTCTCGCCCCGGCCGCGCTCGAGAACGCGTTGCGCGCCCGCCGCTCCGGCTCCGAGGGCCTGGCTGGCGCCGCCCTGCGCGGGCTGCCGCCGGCCGGCGCCGAGCTGGTCGACTCGCCCTTCCCCGACCGCCTGCGCACGCTGATGACGCGGATCCTCACTGTGCGCGGCCTGCCCGAGCTGCTGCACGCCGAGGACCGCAACTCGATGGCCCACTCGCTGGAGGCGCGCGTCCCCTTCCTCGACTACCGCCTGGTCGAGCTGGCGTACTCGCTGAACGGCGACGAGCTGCTGCGGCGCGGCGTCACCAAGTCGGCGATCCGGCGCGCCCTCGCCGACGTGCTGCCGCCGAGCGTGGCCGCGCGCACCGACAAGCTCGGCTTCGTCACGCCCGAGGCGGCGTGGCTGCGCGGCGCCCTGGGCGACCTGGCGGCCGAGGTGTTCGCGTCGCGCGCGTTCGCCGAGCGCGGCTTCGTCGACGCAGCAGCGGCGCGGCACCGGCTCGAGGAGCACCGCGCCGGCCGCATCGAGGCGGGCTTCGAGCTATGGCGCGCGCTCAACACGGAGCTGTGGGCACGGCAGTTCCTCGACTCCAGCGCCCGGTAACGTGCCTGGCGTGCCCTGGCCCTGCCCGACGACGCGTGGAGCCCCGCCGTGTGCGGCATCTGCGGGGTCGTAGCGCTCGGCCGCCCGGCCGAGGCCGAGACCGTGCGCCGTATGAGCGCCGCGCTCGCACACCGCGGCCCCGACGGTGACGGCTTCTTCGCGGCCCCCGGGGTTGCGCTCGGCCACCGACGTCTCTCGATTCTCGACCTCTCGCACGCCGGCGACCAGCCCTTTGCGAGCGCCGACGGCACCGTCCAGCTGATCCACAACGGCGAGATCTACAACTACCGCGAGCTCCGCGCGGAGCTCGAGAGCAAGGGCCACCGCTTCCGCTCCGCCAGCGACACCGAGGTGATCCTCGCCGCCTACCTCGAGTGGCGCGAGCGCTGCGTCGAGCGCTTCAACGGCATGTGGGCCTTCGCCCTCTGGGACTCCCGCGAACAGCGCCTCTTCGCCTCGCGCGACCGCTTCGGCGTCAAGCCCTTCTACTACCGCTGGGACGGCAGCCGCCTCGCCTTCGCCAGCGAGCTCAAAGCCTTCCGCACCGACACCACCGGCGGCCCCCTCCGCCCCAACCTGCCGATCGTCCGCGACTACGTGGAGCAGGGCTACGTCGACCACACCGACGAGACGATGTTCGCGGGCATCCGCTCGCTGCCGCCCGCGCACTCGCTCACGCTGGACGCGGACGGGTTGCAGCTGACGCGCTACTGGCGGCTCGAGCTGCGCGACCCGCCGGCCGGCGACCCGGCGGAGGCCGTGCGCGAGCTGCTCGTCGACTCGGTACGGCTGCGGCTGCGCAGCGACGTGCCCGTAGGGACGTGCCTCTCGGGCGGGCTCGACAGCTCCGCCATCGCAGGGATCATCGACCGGCTGCTGCACACCGAGGCCGAGGTGGCGCGGCCGGTGGGCGCCCGCCAGCGCACCTTCACGGCGTACTTCGAGGACGGCGGCTTCGACGAGCGCCGCTGGGCCACGGCCGTCGTCGAGCGCACCGGCGCCGGCCCACACTGGATCACCTTCGGCGATGACGACCTGGTGGAGCGCCTGCCCGCCGTGATCGAGGCGCAGGATCAGCCGTTCGGCTCGACCAGCATCGTGGCGCAGTGGCACGTGATGCGCGCCGCCCGCGAGGCCGGGCTGACCGTGATGCTCGACGGGCAGGGCGCCGACGAGATCCTTGCCGGGTACCACGGCTACTTCGGCTTCCGGCTCGCCGACCTGCTCACGCAGGGCCGGGTCGGCGCGCTCGCCCACGAGCTGCGCAGCCTCCACACAGTCCACGGCATGGGCGCCGCGACGCTGGCGACGGCGCTGCTGCGGCCGTTTGCACCCGACCGCCTGAAGTGGGCCGCGCGAGGACGGGTTCGCGGCGGCACGGAGCTCCTCGGCGGCGCGCTGGCCGGAGTCGGGCGGGCACCCGGCCTGCCGCCCGAGCCGAGCCCGTTCCCCGACCGCCTCCGCCGCCAGCTCCAGCTTGTGCTCGGCGAGCGCGGCCTGCCCGAGCTGCTGCGCTACGAGGACCGCAACTCGATGGCGCACTCGCTGGAGGCGCG
>JANXXF010000486.1 GCA_025350775.1 Actinomycetes bacterium | reverse complement strand
CAGGGCCAGCCGCACGGCGCCGAGGCGAACATGGCGAAGTTCCTCGCCAGCGAGGCGTCGTGGGCGGCAGCCAACGCCTGCCTCGACACGCACGGCGGCTTCGGCTTCGCCGAGGAGTACGACATCGAGCGGAAGTTCCGCGAGACACGGCTGTACTCGGTGGCCCCGGTGTCGAACAACCTCGTGCTCGCCTTCCTCGGCCAGAACGTGCTCGGGATGCCGCGCTCGTACTGAGAGCTCCGAGGCTCAACGCTCATTCCGATTCGAGCTCTGAGCAGCGTGCGGCCACGAGACGAGTGGTATCACTCTGATATCATCCGTCCCGTGGCCGCCTTCCACCTCCGCGACATCCCCGACGACACCTACGCGCGGCTGCGCGAGCGCGCCGTGCGCAACGGTCGCTCGATCAACGCCGAGGTGCTGTGGATCGTCGACAAGGAGCTCGGCGGGCCGACCGAGGAGGAGTTCAGCGCCCGCCTCGACCGGCTGCTCGGGGAGTGGACGCGGCCGGCGGACGCCCCGGCGCCCGAGGATCTGATCCGGGCTGATCGCGATTCGCGCTGACGCGGTCATCGACGCGAGCGCCGTCCTGCGCGCGATCGTCGACGGCGAGCCCCGGGCGCGTGCCTGGCTCACAGCGATCGCAGCGGGCGACGTGCAGGCGGTAGCTCCCGACCTCGTCCACGCGGAGGTCGCGAACGCGCTGCGCAAATACGTCAACGGGCGCGGGCTCCCGGCCGAGGCCGCGGACGAGCGCCTGTCGCTCACGCTCGACCTGCCGCTGACGATCGTGCCGTCGCGCAGCCTCGCCCGGCAGGCGCTCGCGCTCGCCGTCACGCGCGGCGTCAGCGCCTACGACGGCCTCTACCTGGCGCTCGCGCTGGGCTTCGACGCGACGCTCGTGACCGCCGACCGGCGGCTCGCCGCGGCCGCCGGGGGCGCCCGCGTCGATCTCCTGCCACCCGTGTAGGCTCGCACGATGCCCGCCGACCCCAGCACGGCGCCGACCGGCGCCCCCGCCCACGGCGCCCCCGCCCACGGCACCCCCGCCCACGGCACCTCCGCCCACGGCACCCCCGGCCGCCGCACTCCCGAGGAGATCCTGCGCGCCGCCGGCGTGGCGTTCACCGTGCACGAGCACGAGCCCGTGCGGACGTACGCCGAGAGCCTTGCCCGTCTGCCCTTCCCGCCCGGCGCGCTGGTCAAGACGCTCGCGGTCGAGACCGGCGGTGAGCTCGTGCTGGCCGCGCTGCTCGCCGCCGACCGGGTGCACTTCGGCAAGCTGGCGCGAGCGCTCGGCGTGGGGCGCTCGACGCTGAACGCGGTGAGCGAGGCGGCGCTCGACGTCGAGCTGGGCTTCGAGGTGGGCGCCGTGTCGCTGCTTACCGACTTCCCGGCGGCCTGTCTCGTCGACGAGGCGGTGCTCGTGCTCGACACGGTGTATACCGGCTCCGGCCGCACCGGCCGGACGATCGAGCTGGCAGCCGCCGACCTCGTCCGGGTGAGCGGCGCCACGGTGGCAGAGCTGGTGGGCGCACCGCCCGGGGCGGCGGCCGAGCCCGGGGCGGCGCCAGCAGCGGCCGAGCCCAGCGCAACGCCCTCAGGCTAGCTGCGCGGTCACAGCGGCTCGGTCATGCCGGCGAGCCGGCCTCCGCCACCGCGGCCCGTGCACGCCGCTGCACCACATTGTCTGCGACCAGCGCGCCCACGACGACCACAGCCGCGCTGCCCTCGACGATTCCCGGGTGATAGCCGCGAATCGACTCCGTCACGAACGCGACCACCGGGATCAGGTACATGAACACGGCGATGTCCTGGGCGCCGAGCAGCATCCGCCCCTTGTTCCAGCAGAAGACGGCCGCCACCGTCGGGCCGATCACCATCCACACGGCGAGCCAGGCGCCGCCACCGAGACCACCGAAGTCGGGGCTCGACACGCCCGTCGCCCAGACGACGCCGAAGATCGACACGACGGCGACACCGCCGGTGATCGACGTCAGCGCCGTCGTGCGCAGGGTCGACCAGCCGGTGAACGACGGCAGCTCCGACGTGTAGACGATCCAGCTGAACTGGCCGAAGAAGCAGAGGATCACGCCCCAGCCGATGCCGCCTTCGACAAACGTCCGAGGGTCGCCCTTGGCGATCACGACGACGGCACCGACGAAGGCCACCCCGATCGCGATCGCGGTCGAGCGCGGGAGGGCGGCGC
Source organism: Actinomycetes bacterium (assembly GCA_025350775.1). GTDB lineage: Bacteria > Actinomycetota > Thermoleophilia > Gaiellales > Gaiellaceae > CANFDS01. Next base: position 206 of record JANXXF010000486.1, on the reverse strand, counting down.
GCCCGGTGGCACGCAGCCAGATCGCCATCAGCAGGGGCTGGAGAGCCACCATCAACGCTGCATTCTGAGGGCGGGTGTACTGGAGGCCGACGTATGCGAGCAGGACGCTGCCGACGACCCCGGCCGGCCCCAGTGCCCACGCGCGGCGGGTGTGCTCACCCATGCGAAACGAGCCCGGCCCCTCCACGGCCAGGAGGATGCCGCCG
>JANXXF010000249.1 GCA_025350775.1 Actinomycetes bacterium | reverse complement strand
ATCTCACGCTCCGAGCTGGGAGCCCTGTCGTGGCACACGATGTGGCCGTTCCTGCTCGCCGGCTTCTTCGTCCCCGGGATCTCCCAGATCCTCTTCGTCTACGCGATCAAGCTGTCAGGCCCGTCCCGGACGTCGACCGCGGTGGGTGCGGCGCCGCTGCTCTCCGCCTTCATCGCGATCGTCGTGCTGGGGGAGCCGTTCCGGGCCTGGCTGATCCTCGGCACGGTGTGCGTGGTCGCCGGCGTCATCTCGCTGGCCTGGGACAAGCGGCGGCCCGAGAACTTCAGACCGCTCGGGCTTGTGCTCGCCGGCATCTGCGCCGTGTTGTTCGGGGCGCGCGACAACATCGTGCGCTGGGCGCAGCACGACGCGCAGATCCCACCGCTCGTGGCGGCGACGATCGTCCTGGGGGCGGCGAGCGTCACCGCCTTCGCCTACCTGCTGATCGTGCGGCGGCGGGCGCTGCCCGCGCTCGTGCGGCGCTCTGCGGTGCCGTTCATCATCCCGGGGCTCGCGATCGGGTTCGCCTACGACGGCCTGACCGAGGCGTTCTCCCGGGCGAAGGTGACGATCGTCGCCCCGCTCAACGCGACGAGCGCGCTCTGGGGCGTGCTGGCGGCGATCTTGCTGATGCGCCAGGCCGAAAACGTCGGGCGCCGCCTGATCGTCGCAGCGGGGCTAATCGTCGCGGGCGCGATCGTCGTCGGCGCGACGCGGTAGCGGCCGGGCTGCCCGGTCCGGGCGGGCGGCGGCAGCGCGGCGCGGACCTGCGGAGAAGCCCTGCGGCCCGCGCCGAACTGGCTCTGCGAGCTACCGCGAGTTCTGGACGTTGTGCTCGGTCGCGTAGGCGTCCACGAGCGGGTCGACCTTGTCCATGCCTTCGGGGAAGACGTAGTTGATCTTCACGAAGGGCTCCCACTTTTCGGGGAGAGCATCCTCAGGGAAGATCGCCTCGACAGGGCACTCGGGCTCGCAGGCACCGCAGTCGATGCACTCCTCGGGGTCGATCACGAGCATGCGTCCCGCCTCGTGGATGCAGTCGACCGGGCAGACATCGACGCAGGAGCGGTCTTTGATGTCGATACAGGGTTCAGCGATGATGTACGTCACGGCTCGTACTCTAGCGACCCGAGAAGTCGGCCTACCACAGTAGGTGCACGCTCGACCAGCGCGGACTTCACGATCACCTGCGCGAACCCTGCCAGGTGCGCCCGCCGGAGGCCCTCCGTGTCGGTGTGATTGCCGTAGCCGAGGACGGGCAGCCCCGGATACGCGGCCACCACCGCCTCGGCATCCACCTTCGAGATGTCCGCGATCACCAGGTCGGCAGCAGCGTCCGCCCGAGCCGTCAGCGTGTGCTCGCGCAACAGCCCCTCGAGACGTCCACGGAAGAAGAGATCCACGCCCTCGAGCTTGATCGTTGCCACCGCCGGACCGTAGCAGGCTGCTAGCGTCGGGGCCGCGGAGCGCGCTGCCCCGCCGACGACCCCGCGCACGCAGGGCTCGGGCGCGACCGGCGCGACCGGTATCTAGATCTGACCGAGGCCGATGGCCTCGAACAGGCGATTCAGCAGCACGTGCAGCCACCAGTCACGGTGGAAGAAGAGGAGCAGGCCGAGCGCGACGAGGGTGATCCCGGCCACGCGCCTGATCCAGACATAGCGGTTGCGCACCCAACGGAATGCGCCCATCGCCCGCGCGAAGGCGATGCCGGCGAAGATGAACGCGACCCCGAGACCCGCCGAGTAGGCGACGAGCAGCAGCACGCCGTGCACGATCGTACGACCGTCGCTGGCGAGCACGAGGATCGGCGCGAGCACGATGCCGATACACGGAGCCGCGCATACCGCGAACGCCGCGCCGAGCAGCGCATTCGAGCCGCTGCCGCGGGCCTTCGTCAACAGGCTGGGCGCGACAGCGCGCTCCGGCAGGTGCAGGAGCCCGACGAACGCGAGGCCGACGACGACCAGCACGAAGCCGGCCACCTCGTTGCGGGTCTGGCCGTCGACGACACGGCTGATCGCCGCCGCGCCCGCGCCCAGCAGGACGAACACGATCGTGAAGCCGAGGATGAAGGGCAGGCTCGAGCGCACGACCCGCACCGCAACACCCTTCTCGCCCAGCCGATGCGCGTCGACGGCCGAGATCGCCGAGAGGTACCCCGGCACGAGTGGCAGCACGCAGGGCGTCACGACCGACGCGAGCCCCGCCACAAAGGCGATCGGGATCTTGGCGGCGAAGACGGCGGCGAGCACGGCTGCTACCACGTCACTCCTCGTAGCGCGCGAGGGCCTCGTCGACGCGCTGCTCGAACTCCGCGTCGAGCGGCTGCCCCGGCGGCCCGTCCGCGTCGGCGGCGTCGCTGCCCGTCCGTCGGCGACTCCAGGTCCACGCGAGCCAGCCGAGCACGAGGGCGCCCAACACGATCCCGACCAGCGGCAGCAGCCACGCGAGGAGGTTGAACCCCTTCTTGCTGGGCGAGGCGAGCACCGCCGGCCCGAACTCGTCGACGAGCTTGCGCTTGATCTCCGAGCGGGTGTCCCCGGCAGCGATGCGGGCGCTGATGAAGGCGCGAATGCGGTTCGCGACCGGCGAGCTGGACATGTCGAGCGTCGTCTTACAGGTCGGGCACATCACCTCGCCCTCGAGCTCGCCGAGCGTGGGCCTGCTCTCACTCGCGAGCGTGGGCGCGGCAACGACGAGTGCGGCAACGAGGACGAGCAGGCCGAGGGCACCCCTCATGCCGTCCTCACGCGCCGAGTGCCAGCTTGATGCCCTCGGCCAGCTGCTTCGCCGAGATCTCGCCCTCGATGCGCTTCCCGACGAGCATCCCCTTGCGGTCGATGAAGAACGTCTCGGGGAACCCTGTGACCCCGTAGGGAGTGAGCGTCTTGCCGCTGCCGTCATGGACGATCGGATAGGCCAGCTTGTAGCGGTTGGCAAACCGGCGGGCGTCGCCAGTGAAGTCCTGCGCGTCCACGCCGAGCACAACGACTCCCTGCTTCGCAAACCGGCTGTATGCCTCCTGCAGCCGCGGCGACTCCCGCTTGCACGGAACGCACCACGACGCCCAGAAATTGAGCACGACGACCTTGCCGCGCAGCGACGCGAGGGCGATCGAGCCCGGGCCCGACCCGGCGATGCCCGTGATGCGCGGCAGGGTGAACTGCGGCGCAGCGACCGGCGCGCCCTTGCTCGCGGCGAGCCTGGCGGCCGCGCCGCCCGAGTCACGGGTCGCGACCTTCCACACCAGCAGGCCGAGCAGAGCGGCCACGGCCACGAGCACGGCACCCTGCGCCAGCCGCTTTGGCAGACGGGAGCCGTTGTCGGGAGACGCGTCGACCGACATCAGGCGGGGACGATCAGCACCTTCGTGCCGACATCGACGTGCTCGAACAGCCACTCGGCATCGGGAATGTGCATGCGGATGCAGCCGTGCGAACGCGAGTAGCCGATCGAGGCGTCGTTAGGGGTCCCGTGAATGCCGACGAGCGGCTCCGACAGCCCCATCCAGCGAGTGCCGAGCGGATTGTCAGGCCCGGGCGGCACGACCTCCTCACCCTTGGCCCAGGGCGAATTCGGCGGCGTCCAGGTGGGGTTGCGTTGCTTGACGACGATGGTGAAATTGCCCAGGGGTGTCGGGTAGGCCGCCTGCCCGGTGGCGACGCCGAAGCGCCGAACGAGCGTCACGCCGTGGAAGAGCTCGAGCGCATTGGTGTTGCGGCGGACGACGATCAGGGAGCTCTCGGCCACCGTCGGCAGCGGCGGAGCAACGGTGAGAACGGGCACCGTCACAGCGTTGCGGCTGGGCGCAGTGAGCGCGTGAGTGATGGCGGCGATGGCGACAGCACGCTCGATACGACGGCCGGAGACGCCCGCTGTGAGGGTGGGCCGGAAGTTGCGCATCGCGAGGCGGCGTGGCTTCGCCGTCCGATCGTGCGCCGCTGCCAGCCGGTCGACGAAGCGGCGGACGCCGGCTCCGGGGACACGTACCTGGAGGTCGACCCTGTGCCCGGGCGACGCGGCGAGGGCGCGTCGGACGGCGCTCTGCGCATACGCGATCGCGCCGAGGTCGGCCGGCGAGACCCTGATCCGCCGGCCGGCCAGGACGACCACCAGCGGGTGCGCAAACGACGCACGCACGAACTTCATCGCAGTGTCGGCCTGCAGCCCACCGACGTTCACTCCGGCGATGTGGACGCCACGGGGCACGAGCGAACTCAGCGGGCGCACATCGGGTCGGTAGCCCGCGTCGGCGATCACCGCGCTCGGAGCTGCCGGCCCGCCGACTGCCAGAGCCGAAGGCGCGACCACCAGTACGGCCAGCAGAGCGAGCAAGGCGGCTAGGGATGGCCGTTTCACACCGGAAGTGTAGCCGTGAGCAGCTGTGGCCTGTCCGAGACGATCGCGTCCACGCCGAGCGTAGCCAGGCGCGCTGCCTCTGCCGGGTCGTTTACCGTCCACACGTGCACCGGCACAGCGAGCTCGTGGCAGCGGTTGATCACGGCGGCAGAGACAACCCGGCGCTCCAGCGCCACGACCGTGGCCGACGACGCCTGCAGCATCCCGGCGATGCGCAACGGCAGGGCGCAGCGCAGCGCGACCAGAGCCGCCGCGACTCCCGGCGCCAGCCACGGCCGGGTGGAGGCACCGTGCCGGTCGAGTGGATAGCCGAGGGAACGCTGCAGCGCCGGGGCGACCGCCGCGAAGCGCCGAAGGCTGGCAGCATGATTGGACGAGACGAGCGATCGGCCGAGGAGGCGGTGCCGTGCCAGCGCGGCCACGATCTCCTCCTCCCGCCCGAAGCACTTGACGTCCGCGTGGACGCCGACACCGGGCGCGCTCCCGGCGAGCCAGGCCAGCGCCTCATCGAGGGTGAGCAGACCGGGGCAGCGCTCGCGCGCATCCGCGAGCG
>JANXXF010000237.1 GCA_025350775.1 Actinomycetes bacterium | reverse complement strand
TTTCTCTGTCCTACCCACCAGCACCGCACCGGAAACCTCAGCCTTGGTCCACCGTTTCGCGCGGGCGGTGTAGCTCGCCCGAGCGCGTCCTGACGGCCCTGCCAAGTACCCCGCGACTGCGCGAAACGGTGGATCCAGGCTCCGGCAGCGGGTTACCCCTGCAGGTGCGCCTCGACGAACCAGAGATGCTGGTCGACCCGGCTCGCGGCCGCAGCCACGACGCTCGACGAATACCCGATCGAGGCGACCTCCTGCCCGGACACGCTCGAGGTGGTCGCCGATCGCCTCGCAGCATTCGGCCGGCAGGTCCGTGCCGACATCACGGAGGCGTCCGATCTCGGGGATCAGGACACGGCCGACCTGTTCACGGAGGTCTCGCGGGCGGTTGACCAGCATCTCTGGTTTGTCGAGGCGCACCTGCAGAGGTAACCCGCTGCCGGAGCCTGGATCCACCGTTTCGCGCAGTCGCGGGGTACTCGGCCGGGCCGTCAGGACGCGCTCGGGCGAGCTACACCGCCCGCGCGAAACGGTGGACCAAGGCTGAGGTTTCCGGTGCGGTGCTGGTGGGTAGGACAGAGAAAATGCACCTCAGCCTGGATCCACCTTTTTTCGTGATCGCGGGGCGCTCGTCCGGGGTGTCAGGACGCGCTGGGACCGTACGGGGCGGGGCCGTGGCCCGTTGCGGAGGCTCCAGCGCGGAGCGCAGCGGCCGGGTGCAGGCCCCACCGCCGCAGGCGGAGAGGACGAAACCCCGCCGGGGAGCGGCCTGGCAGCCTGGACGAGCTGCAACGCCCGCGAAAAACGGTGGATCCAGGCTCAGAACGCGCATCGCCCTGCTCGTGACGCTGGTCGTCGCCGCCAGCGCCGCACTCGCCGGCACCGCCGAGCACGCGCTGGCCGGCGGCGACCGCGTCGGCGCCGGGACGAAGGCCGGGCGTCTCGTCGCGTTCCGCTCCTGCGGCGACCTGCTGGTGTACGCCAGGTCGCAGGCGATCCGTTTCGTCGGCCCCTACGGCTTCGGCCGGCCGGCCTCGGCCCCCGGCGGCCCTCGGCGTGCCGGGGCGCCCACCCCCGGCGTCGCGACAGCCACCGGGGCGCCACCCCAGGAGGGCGTCGACTACTCCGGCACGAACGTCCAGGAGCAGGGCGTCGACGAGCCCGACATCGTGAAGACGAACGGGACGACGCTGTACGCCGTCTCCAACGGCATGCTCAACGCTGTCGATGTCAGCGGGCCGCAGCCACGTCTGCTCGCCACGCTCCAGCTCGACAGCGGCTGGAGCCACGAGCTGCTCCTGCAGGGGAGGCACCTGCTCGTGCTCTCGCGCGGCGGCTACTGGGCCGAGCCACTGCCCGCGCTGCCGGCCCGGATGTTCGCCCCCGTGCCGTCCCAGTCGGTGCTCACCGAGGTTGACGTCGCCAACCCGAAAGCGCTGACGATCGTCCAGACGCTGACGCTCGACGGCGCGTACGTCGACGCGCGCCTCGTCGGCAGCACGGTGCGAGTGGTCTCCTCGTCGCAGGTGCCCCAGCTGCTCCCGTACGTGACCCCAACGGCCACCACGGCCGGCGCGCTCGCAGCCGCCGGCGCGCGCAACCGCGCGGTCGTCACCTCGTCGGGCTACAAGAGCTGGCTGCCGTTCTATCGGATCTCGCGACCGGGCCAGGCGGCCACCACGTCGCACGCGCTCGTCCAGTGCCGCAACGTCCGCCGCCCGGTCGCGTTCTCGGGGCTCGGCCTGCTGACCGTGCTGACCGTCGATCTCGACAAGGGCCTCACACCGGTCGACTCGGTCGCCATCATGACGGACGCGCGCACCGTCTACGCCTCGCCGGAGAGCCTCTACGTCGCGACCGAGCGCTGGGTCGACAGGCCCGATCCCGCCACGCCGACCGAGGCGAAGAGCGGCGTGACAACGATCATCTACAAGTTCGACAGCTCGGATCCCGCGCGCACCGTGTACCGCGGCAGCGGCAGCGTCCCCGGCTACCTGCTGAGCCAGTGGTCGCTGTCCGAGTTCCTGGGCGTGCTGCGCGTCGTCAGCACCGAAACGCCCGCCTGGTGGGGTGCGGGCAGCGACAGCCAGTCGTACCTGACCACGCTGCGGGCGAGCGACGGGGCGCTTACGCAGGTGGGCCAGATCGGTGCGCTCGGGAGAGGCGACCGCGTCTACGCCGTCCGCTTCATCGGCAGTGTCGGCTACGTCGTCACCTTCCGCCAGGTCGACCCCCTCTACACCGTCGACATCTCCGACCCGCCCCGGCCGCGCGTCCTCGGCGAGCTGACGATCCCCGGCTACTCGGCGTACCTACACCCGATCGGCGACAGCCTGCTGCTCGGGGTCGGCCAGGACGTGGACGCGCAGGGCCATCCGCTGGGGACACAGGTCTCGCTCTTCGACGTGTCCGATCTCACGCACCCCACGAGGCTGTACCAGGCAACGCTCGGCCCGGGCTGGTCGGAAGCAGAGGCAGATCATCATGCGTTCCTCTACTGGCCGCCGACGGGGCTCCTCGTCATCCCGTTCGACCAGCGCGCCGTCGGCTTCCGCGTCTCCCGGGCCAGCGGCATCGCCCAGGCCGGTCAGATCACGCACACCGCTGGCGCGCTGGGCGGAGCGCTGACGATCCGCCGCTCGCTCGTCGTCGGCAGCACCGTGGTCACGGTCTCGGACGCCGGCGTCAAGACGAGCAGCCTCTCTTCGCTCGCCGATCAGGGGTGGGCTGCGTTCCCGGCGCCTCCCCAGCCGAAGCCCGTGCCGGGCGGCGGCGTGACATCAGGCGGATCGACCACTGCCCCTCCGACGCGCTAGGGATGCCCGGAGTCGCCGGCAGCGGCCGGGGTTTCTGCGGATTCGTAGCGTTCAGCTACGCTCGACAGGTGACGGAAGCTACGCGCGTTGTTTGCCGCCCCTCGGGCGCGACGACGCTGAGAGGTTTGTCGCTCGCCGGTCTGACAGCAGCCGTCGGGGCCTCTGCCTGGGTGCTGCTCCTGGCAGGCGCAGGCGCCGCCGCCACCCCGCCTGCTCCGTCGGCCGCCGCCCCGTCCGCCGCCGCCTTCGCCTCGTCGGACGCCCTGAAGGCGCT
>JANXXF010000231.1 GCA_025350775.1 Actinomycetes bacterium | reverse complement strand
CCCACCGGCCCGGCTGCCGCGCCCGGTGGCGAGCCCGCCCGCTCAGGCGCGCCCCGCGACCCCGGCCGAGCGCACCCGCTCGACGGCCGCTGCTCGCCCGCAGGCGCGGGCCGGGGCCCAGCAGCAGCGGCGCCTCAGCTTCGGCGTGTTCTGGATCGGCGTCGCGGGCCTGCTGCTCACGGGCGTCGTCGCGGTGAACGTGTTGGTGCTACGCCAGAACGTCCAGCTCGACCAGGCGATCCGGGAGCGGACGCGGCTGCGGGCCGAGAACGCGGGCCTCGCTTCACGGGTGTCCGCCGCGGTGGCCGCCTCGCGCATCGAAGGGCTCGCCCAGCGGTCGCTCGGCCTCGTGCCGGCATCGCAGCAGGAGACGACGTTCCTCGACCTCCGGAGAGCGAAGTAGCCCGCTCGCGTGCAGTCGGGCTGGCAGCCCGGCCCGCACCCGTCCGTCGCCGCCGCAGCCAGCGCGGGGGCGTCGCGTCCGCCAAGCTCGTCAACCGCCGGATCAGGCTCCTCCTCGTCGTCTTCGTGGCGCTCTTCGTCGTCGCGCTCGGCCGCGCCTTCTGGCTGCAGGCGGTGCGCGGGCCCTCGCTCGAGGCGATGGCGACACAGCAGCACACGCAGACCGTCGTCATCCCGGCCGGCCGCGGCACGATCTTCGACCGCAACGGCGTCGAGCTGGCAATCGGCGAGCAGGCGACGACGGTTTTCGCCGATCCGCGCCAGGTCAAGGACGCGCGAGCCGTCGCGATCGCGGCCCAGGAGCTGCTCGGGGTCGAGCCGAACCGCCTCTACACGGCGCTGCTGAGCAAGACGAGCCACTTCGTCTACGTCGCCCGGCAGGTCGATCCGATCAAGGCAGCGCTGCTGGAGAAGAAGAAACTGCCCGGCCTCGGCTTCTACGCCGAGGAGCGGCGCGCGTATCCGCAGCGGAACGTCGCGGCCCACGTGCTCGGCTTCGCCGGCGTCGACAATCACGGGCTGGCGGGCGTCGAGGTGTCGCTCGACCAGAGCCTCGTCGGGCATCCCGGCAGCCAGACGGTCATCCGTGACCCGTACGGCACGACGCTCAACGTCGTCCGCTCGGTGCCGGAGCGGCAGGGGCAGAGCGTCGTGCTCTCGATCGACCACACGATCCAGGCCCAGGCCGAGGCGGTGCTGCGCGACACGGTGAAGGAGTGGCACGCGAAGGCGGCCGCGGCCGTCGTCATCGACCCGCGCACCGGCGAGGTGCTGGCGATGGCCAACGCGCCGGGCTTCGACGCCAACAGGTACCCGCAGGCGCCGCCTGCCCGCCAGCGCAACCGCGCCGTCACGGACACGTACGAGCCCGGCTCGACCTTCAAGCTCGTGACCGTTACCGGCGCCCTCGGCGATCGGCTCGTCACCCCGGCCACCAAATTCAACTTGCCGTACCAGATCCATGTCGCCGACCGGGTCGTCCACGACGCCGAGGAGCGCGGCACCGAGTGGTTCTCCGTGCGCGACATCCTCGCCCGCTCGTCCAACGTCGGTGCCATCACGCTCGCCGAAAAGCTCGGCAAGGATCGGCTGTCGTCCTGGATCGACCGCTTCGGCTTTGGCAAGGTGACCGGTATCGACTTCCCCGGCGAGAGCCCCGGGATCCTGCTGCCAAAGGCGGACTGGTCGGGCTCGACCATCGGCAACGTGCCGATCGGCCAGGGCATCGCCGTGACGCCGCTGCAGATGGCGACCGCGTACGCGACGATCGCCAACGGCGGCGTGCGCATCACGCCGCGCCTGGTGCAGAGCATCGGTGGCACGGCGACAAAGGTCGAGAAGGTGCGTGTCGTCTCGGCACCACTCGCGCACGAGGTCGTCGGCATGCTGACGAACGTCGTCAACGAAGGCACCGGCAAGGCCGCGGCGATCCCCGGCTACCTGGTCGCCGGCAAGACGGGGACGGCCGAGAAGCCCGATCCCCGTGGCGGCTACGCCAAGGGCAAGTACGTGGCGTCGTTCGTGGGCTTCGTGCCGGCCACCAAGCCGCGCTTCGTCGTGCTGGTGATGGTGGATGAGCCGCAGGGCGCGATCTTCGGCGGAGTCGTGGCAGCGCCCGCCTTCCAGCAGATCGCGCGCTTCGCGCTGCAGTACTACGAGGTGCAGCCGGACGCTCCGGCGGTCGCGCCGGCGACGGCAACCGCCACCGGGTCAGGCCAGGCAGCCGCCGCACCCGCCGCACCCGCCGCACCCGCCGCACCCGCCGCACCCCCCGCCGCACCCGCTGCTACCGCCCGCTGACGGCCGCCCGCTGCCCGCCTCGTACGGCAGCCACGGCTAGACTCGCGTACGGATGAACCTGGAGCGGCTGATCACGGCGCTCGCTCCGACCGACGTCGTCAATCGCGCCTCGGTCGAGGTGTGCGACCTCACCTACGACGGCCGCGCGGTGCGGCCCGGTGCCCTCTTCTTCTGCGTCCCCGGCCTCCGGCACGACGGCCACGACTTCGCAGCCGAGGCAGTGGCGGCCGGCGCCGTGGCGCTCGTCTGCGAGCGGCGGCTGCAGCTGCCCGTGCCCCAGCTTTTGGTGGCAGACGCCCGCCGGGCGATGGCCGTGGCGGCGGCCGCGTTCTTCGGCGAGCCGACGCGCGAGCTGCGGGTCGCCGGCGTCACCGGGACGAACGGCAAGACGACGACCGCGTACCTGCTCGCCTCGATCCTCGAGGCCGCCGGGCTGCAGACGGGCCTGCTCGGCACCGTCGAGAGCCGGATCGGCGGCGAGCTGCGGCCGGTGGCGCGGACGACGCCCGAGGCGATCGACCTCCAGCGAGCGTTCCGCAAGATGCTCGGGGCCGGCGATTGGGCCTGCGCGATGGAGGCATCCTCGATCGCGGCAGCGCTCCACCGCCTCGACGGCACCCGCTTCGCCGCGCTGGCCTTCACGAACCTCACCCAGGATCATCTCGACTTCCACGGGACGATGGAGCAGTACTTCGAGGCGAAGCGGGCGCTGTTCGTCCCTGCCGCCGTCGGTGCAGCGCGGCCGCCCGCTGCCGTCAACTGCGGCGACCCCTGGGGGCGGCGGCTCGCCGACGAGCTACGCGCCCGCGCCGAAGCGCCGCTCCTCACCTTCGGCTTTGCCGACGACGCCGACGTGCGGCCCGAGGGCCTGCAGCTGGACGGGGCGGGCGCCCGCTTCAGCGCAGCCGGTGTGCGCGTGGAGAGCCGTCTGCGCGGGCGCTTCAACGTCGAGAACGTGCTCGGCGCCGTTGCCGTGAGCCTGCTGCTCGGGCTTCCGGCCGAGGCGATTTCGGCGGGCATCGCGGCGCTGCCGGGGGTGCCTGGCCGCTTCGAGGCGGTCGACGAGGGGCAGCCGTTCACACTCGTCGTCGACTATGCGCACACGCCGGACGGTCTCGAAAACGTGCTGCTCACGGCGCGGGAGCTGGCGCAGGCGAGCGGTGGCCGGGTGGTCGCAGTCTTCGGTGCGGGTGGCGATCGCGATCGCGGCAAGCGGCCCGAGATGGGGCGGATCGCGAGCGAGCTGGCCGACATTGCCATCGTTACCTCGGACAATCCGCGCAGCGAGCGGCCGGAGTCGATCATTGCCGAGGTGGTGACTGGGTCTGTAGCTCAAGTTGAGGTAGAGATTGAAAGAGGCGCCGCGATTGCTCGGGCCGTCCGGCTGGCGCGGGCGGGCGACGTCGTCGTAGTTGCGGGCAAGGGTCACGAGCAGGGGCAGGAGGTGGCCGGGGTGATGCACCCGTTCGACGACCGCAGCGTCGCGGCGGAGGCCCTGCGGGCGCTCGGCGGCGGCGTGCCGGACGGTAGCCGTGGTGGCAAAGGTCGCGAGGCCGGTGGTCGCGAGGCCGGTGGCCGCGTGGCCGGTGGCCGCGTGGCGGGCGGCCCCACAGGAGCGACGCCGTGATCCCGTTGCCGCTCACCGAGCTGGCCGGCCTCGGAGTGCTCGACGCTGCTCCCGGGGCCACGGCGGTCGCCGGGGTGTCGATCGACTCGCGCGCGCTGCGGCCCGGTGACCTCTTCGTTGCGCTTGGCCGGGGTGCGGCGTTCCGCAACCAGGCGCTCGCCGCAGGGGCCGCCGCCACGCTGCTGCCGGACGACGGGCACGAGGCGCTGGCGGCGCTCGGTCGGGCGGTGCGCTCCCGCTCGCGGGCGCGGGTCGTCGGGATCACCGGCTCCAACGGCAAGACCTCGACGAAGGACATCCTGGCGGCCCTCTGCAAGCCGGTCATTCGCACCGTTGCCGCCGAGCAGAGCTTCAACAACGAGATCGGCGTGCCGCTCACCCTCTGTCGTGTCGAGCCCGATACGGAGCTCGTCGTGCTCGAGCTGGCGATGCGGGGGCTGGGGCAGATCGCCTCGCTCTGCTCCATCGCCGCGCCGGACGTCGCCGTCATCACCACCATCGCGCCGGCGCACCTCGAGCTGCTCGGTTCGCTCGAAAACATCGCCCGCGCGAAGGCGGAGATCGTCGCCGGGCTCGCGCCGGGTGGTATCGCGGTCGTTCCCGACGGCGTGCACGTGCTGGAGCCGTGGCTGCAGCGCGATGACATCGAGTTGCGACGCACCGGGCCGGACGCGCCCTACAGGGTGGTCGAGTTCGAAGATGCCGCCGGCGGCAGCCGCGTGACCTTCGACCTGGCGGGACGAAGACTAACCCTCGACTGGAGCTTTACATCCATGCATCAGGCGCAGAACGCCCTGGCCGCGCTCGTCGCCTACGAGGCGCTCGGCCTGCCGCTCGAGCGGGCAGCCGAAGGCGCCTCGCAGCTCGTGCTGTCGGCCTGGCGCGGCGAGGAGCACCCGCTCGCCGGCGGGGGCGTCCTCGTCAACGACGCCTACAACGCCAATCCTGGCTCGCTGCGGGCCGCGCTCGAGCACCAGGCGCGGCGGGCGCACGGCCGCCGGCGGGTCGCCATCCTCGGCGCGATGGCCGAGCTCGGCCCGGCGGCAGCGGAGCTGCACCGCGAGCTCGGTCGGGCCGCGCGGGAGCTCGGCGTCGACGAGCTGCTGGCCGTGGGCGAGCTGGGCCGGCACTACCTCGACGAGGGGCCGCCCGGCTCCTGGGCCCCCGATGCCGACGCCGCGATCGCCCTCGCCCGCTCGCTGCTCCGCCCCGGTGACCACGTGCTGGTGAAGGCGTCGCGGTCGCTGGGGCTGGAGCGCGTGGCCGACGCCCTCCGGGCCGTCTGAGAACCTAGGCCCGATGGTCCGGATCGTCGTCTCTGCACTCATTGCGCTCGCGATCTCGATCGCCGCGGGCCCGAAGTTCATCGACTTCCTGCGTACGAACACCTTCGGGCAGCCGATCCGCGAGGACGGGCCCCGACACCACCGGGTCAAGCAGGGCACGCCGACGATGGGCGGCCTGCTCTTCCTGCTGGCTGCGGTCATCCCCTTCCTTGCGCTCAACCGCTACACGACGAATGCGCTGCTCGTCCTCTTCATCACCATGGGTTGCGCCGCGATCGGCTTCGTCGACGACTGGGCGAAGCTGACGAAGCGCCGCTCGCTCGGCCTCTCCGGCCGCTGGAAGCTTCTGCTGCTCGCCGTGATCACGGCGGTCGTCTCGGTCGTCCTCCAGCACCGCGGCTTCTCGACCTCGGTGTACATCCCGATCGCCGATGTCTCGCTGCCGCTCTCGTACGGCTGGTATCCGTTCCTGTTTCTGATCATCGCGGGGGCCGCCAACGGGGTGAACCTCACGGACGGCCTCGACGGGCTCGCCGGCGGCACCGGCGTGATCGCCCTCTTCACCTTCGTTGCGATGATCGTGATCGCGTACATCCGCTCCGGGCCGCCCGGCCACCGCAACCAGCTCTACCTCGATCTGGGCATCCTCTGCGCGGCACTGATCGGCGGCATCGTCGGCTTCATCTGGTTCAACGCCTTCCCGGCTGAGGTCTTCATGGGGGACACCGGCTCGATGGCCCTGGGCGGAGCGCTCGCCGGCTTTGCGATCGTCATGAAGACGGAGGTGCTGCTGCTGTTCATCGGCGGCATCTTCCTGATCGAGGCGCTCTCGGTGATCATCCAGGTCGCCTCGTTCAAGCGCTACGGAAAACGGGTGTTCCTGATGGCGCCGATCCACCACCACTTCGAGATGAAGTCGTGGTCGGAGACGAAGATCATGGTGCGCTTCTGGATCATCGCGGCGATCCTCTGCGCGGGCGGCTTCGCGCTGTACTACCGCTACTACTTCAAGTTCTTCCGCAGCTGATGGAGCTGCCACGGAGGGCTGTCGTGCTGGGCATGGCGCGCTCCGGCGTGGCCGCTGCAGCGGTGCTCGAGCGGCGGGGCGTCGAGGTCGTCCGCGTCGACCGCAAGCTCGGGCCCGACGGCGATCCCGTGCTGCTGGACGGGGCCGGGCTGCTGGTCAAGAGCCCCGGCGTGCCGGGACAGCACCCGCTCGTGATCGAGGCTCGGCGACGCGGCATACCGGTCTGGAGCGAGCTGGAGCTCGGCTTCCGGCTGCTCGCGCCGCGGCCGTTCGTGGCCGTGACCGGCACCAACGGCAAGACGACGACGACGGAGCTGCTCGGCGCGATCTTCCGGGCCGCCGTCCTGCCCGTGGAGGTCGCCGGCAACGTCGGCCGTGCCCTCACCAGCGTCGATCCGGAAGAGACGGCCCCGGCTACCTGGGTTGTCTGCGAGACATCGTCGTTTCAGCTCGAGGACGTCGAGGCGTTCCGGCCGCGCGTCGCCGTGCTGCTGAACCTGGAGCCCGACCATCTCGACCGGCACGGCACCTTCGACGCGTACCGGGCGGCGAAGCTACGCATCTTCGCGGCGCAGGGGCCCGCCGACGTGGCGGTCGTCCCGCGCGGGTTCGGGGCGGTGCCGGGGGAGGGGCGGCGCTGCGAGTTCGCTGCCACCGACCCGCTGCCGGCGGAGCCGCTCATCCCGGGCGCCCACAACCGCGAGAACGCCGCCGCCGCCACCGCCGCGGCGCGGGCGGCCGGCATTCCGGACAGCGCCATCGCCGAGGCGCTGCTGGCCTTTCCCGGCGTTCAGCACCGGCTGGAGCCCGTTCGCGAGCTCGCCGGCGTGCGCTACGTGAACGACTCGAAGGCGACGAACACCGCTGCTGCGCGCCGGGCCCTGGCGGCGTTCGCGGCGCCGCTGCTGGTGATCCTGGGCGGCTCGCTAAAGGGGGAGAGCTTCGACGAGCTGGCCGGGGACGCGCGCGACCGGGCGCGGGCCATCTACCTGATCGGCGAGGCGACCGAGGAGCTGGCGGCGGCGCTCGACCGCGCCGGTGCCGCCTTCGAGCGCGCCGGCACGCTGGCCGTCGCGGTCGCCCACGCTGCTGCTGCCGCGCGCCCCGGCGACGTCGTGCTGCTGTCGCCGGCGTGCGCGAGCTTCGACCAGTTCGACAACTTCGAGCAGCGCGGCGAGGAATACCGCAGGCTCGTGTCGAACCTTGACGGGTGATTCTCCGGCGAGAGCTGCTCAGCACGGTCCGGGGCGACGCCCGCAAGGGCCGGCCGTGAAGTCCCGCGTCGAGTCGAACCTGCTCGTCCTTGTCACCCTCGCGCTGCTCGCCTTCGGCCTGGTGATGGTGTTCAGCGCCACCTCCGGGTCGGCCACCGTCACGAGCGGCAACCCGACCTACTACCTGATGCGCCAGGGGATCTCGGCGGCGATCGGCGTCGCCCTGCTGGCGATCCTCGCCCGCACCGACTACCGCCGGCTGCGCCAGCTCGCGCCGCTGCTGATCGGCGCCAGCCTGGTGCTGCTGCTGGTCGTGCTCGGCATGGGGCAGGTCGTCAACGGCGCCCGCCGCTGGATCGGCTTCGGCCCGCTGGTCTTCCAGCCGTCGGAGCTGGCGAAGCTCGCCGTGGCGATCTGGGCTGCCAGCCTGCTCGCCCGGCGGCGCCCACCGCAGACCCTCGGCGAGCTCGCCCGCCCGTGGGGCCTGCTGATCGGGCTCTTCGCGGTGCTGCTGCTCGCGCAGCCCGACCTCGGCACGACGATCTCGCTGGTCGTGATGGTCGCCGGCATGCTGCTGATTGCCGGGACGCCGCTCCGGCCGCTCTCGATCGCGATGGCCGTGACGTTGGCGATCGGCACGCTCTCCGTCTGGATCGAGCCGTACCGGCGCGCCCGCGTCTTCAGCTTCCTCAACCCATGGGCTGACCCGCAGGGGGCCGGCTTCCAGACCGTGCAGGCGATGATCGGCCTCGGCTCCGGCGGCATCTTCGGCGTCGGGCTGGGCAACGGCGTCCAGAAAATCTTCTACCTGCCCGAGTCGCACACCGACATGATCTTCGCGATCATCGGCGAGGAGCTCGGGCTCGTCGGCTCGGTCGCCGTGATCGTCGGCTTCATCCTCTTCGGCTACGCCGGCTTCCGCATCGCGCTGGCCTGCCGTGACCCGTTCGGCAAGCGGCTCGCCGCCGGCATGACGGTGCTCGTCTGCGGACAGGCGGCGATCAACCTCGCCGCCGTGATGGGGCTGGCGCCGCTCACCGGCATCCCGCTGCCGTTCGTGTCGTACGGTGGCACCGCACTGGTCGTGACGCTCGCAGCCGTGGGCGTTCTCCTTAACATCGCCAGGAGCCATGATGTTGCAGAAAAGACAGCTGCGGTGCCTGATCGCAGCCGGGGGGACAGCAGGGCACGTCCTGCCGGCACTGGCGATCGCCGAAGCGCTCCAGCAGCGCGGCGTGCAAGTGACGTGGGCCGGGTCGCCGGATCGCGTCGAAGCGCGTCTCGTCACTGAGGCGGGCTACGCCTTCGACAGCTTCCGGATCTCCGGCTTCCCGCGCCGGCCCGGGCTGCCGCTCCTGCGCGCGCTCGGGCGGGCTGCCGTCGCGCCGCTGACCTGCCTGCGGATCCTCGCCGCGCGCCGGCCGGACGTCGTGCTGGGCGGCGGCGGCTATGTCGCCGGCCCGATGGTGCTGGCCGCCGCGCTGCGCCGCATCCCGACCGCGCTCACCGAGGCGGATGCGCACCTCGGGCTGGCGAACCGGCTCGCGCTGCCGTTCGCGCGGCGCCTCTTCCTCGCCCTCCCAGTCGACGGCGTGGCCGGGCCGAAGGTGCGCGTGACCGGCCGCCCGGTGCCGGCCCGGTCGCGGCCGGTGGATCCCGCCGCGGCGCGCGAGCTGTTCGGGTTACCGGCCGAGGGGCCGGTGCTGCTGGTGTTCGGTGGTGGCCAGGGCGCGCGGGCGCTTAACGAGCTGGTGATCGCGGAGTTCGGCGGTGCCGCGGGTGGGGGCGCCGCGGTCGGGGACGCCGCGAGCGGCGGCGCCCCTGCGCCGGCCGTGCTCCATCTCTGCGGCGAGCGCGACTACGCCTCGCTCGCCCCCCGGGTCGCCCGCGCCGGCTACCGGCTCGTCGCGTTCACCAACGACTTCGGCGCCGCGCTGTCGGCGAGCGACCTCGTCGTCGCCCGTGCCGGCGGCTCCGTGTGGGAGGTCGCCGCCGCCGGGAAGCCCGCCATCCTCGTCCCCTTCCCGTTCGCGACCGGCGATCACCAGACGAAGAACGCGCGTCACTTCGAGGCAGGCGGCGGCGCCGTCATCGTGCCCCAGTCCGAGCTGGAGCGGGTGCCTTCGTTGATCCGGGAGCTGCTCGGCGAT
>JANXXF010000223.1 GCA_025350775.1 Actinomycetes bacterium | reverse complement strand
CCGAACAACGGATTCAGGCTGAGGGCGTGACGTGACACGCGCACTCCGCAAGCTGGTCGAGCTGCTCTCCGGGCTCGTCGTAGCGCTCGCCGTCTGCGCAGCCGCCGACGGCTGGCTGAACCTCGCCGCCGCCTGGCGCGTCCCGGGTGGAAACCTCGGTGACGCTCTGCCGCTGTACGAGCTGTCACGCCGGTCGGGGTCGGCCGCCCTCGTGTTCATCCCCACCTGGGCGGTCGCCGCCGTCGTGCTCGGCCTGCTCGCCCGACGGCTGCGGGCCGGCCGGCTGACCGCGGCGGTCAGCCTGAGCGTCGGCGTGGGCGCGTGGTGCTACCTCACGACGGCAGTGTCGTTGTCGATCGTGCGCCAGATCGGCGCGGGCGCGGCGCTGCACGCGGCGTACGGCGTCCGCGCCGTGTTCGTCCCGGCCGTCCTCGCCGGGCTTGCGGGCGCACTCCTCGGGCGGCCTCGCCCCGCCGGTGACCGGGTGAGCGTCGGCGTGCTGGCCGTTCTCGTCGCTGCCGTCGGCGCTCTTGGCGTCATCGACGCCCTGCTGCCGTCGCGGTCGGGCTCCCTGCTCGCCCAGCTGGCACCGGTGCGCGTCCATCCGCTCGCGAGCGCCGTGATCGCCCCCGTCGGCCTGGCGCTCGTTGTGATCGCGCGCGGGCTCTGGCGTCGCAAGCGCCGCGCCTGGCAGGCGGGCGTCGCCCTGCTCGCGGCGATGACAGCCCTGCATGTCCTGCACTCGTTCGACGGCGGAGCGTTGATCACGGGCCTCGCGGCGCTCGCGCTGCTCGCGCGCCGCGACGCGTACTCCGCCCGTGGTGACCCGGCCGCAGTGCCCCGGCTCGCGGGCCGGGCTGCCCTTCTCGTGAGCGGTTTCTACCTCTACGGGATCGTTGCGATCTGGGCGAACCGGATGATGTCCGACCACGGCTTCAGTGTCTGGCTCGCTGTGAAGGAGACGAGCGCATCGATCGTCGGCATGGAGTGGAACGGATCGGCGCACCTGACCGGCGAGTTCGGCGAGTGGTTCGGCACGTCCGTCTTCATCGTGGCCGTCGTCGGGATCGCGCTGCTCCTGCGGGCGTGGCTTGCGCCGTGGCGCTACCGCCTGCTGCTGCCGGAGCGCGAGCGCAGGGTGGCCCACGAGCTCGTCTCGGCGTGGGGGGCCGACACGCTGTCGCCATTTGCGCTGCGGGCTGACAAGTCGTACTTCTTCAGCGACGACGAGCGCGCGTTCCTGGCGTACAGGGTGGTGGGTGGCGTCGCCGTGGTCTCGGGCGACCCCATCGGCTTTCCCGACGCCCTTCAGGCGCTCGTGGCGCGCTTCATCGAGTTCGCGCACGGTCGAGGCTGGCGGGTCGCCGTGCTCGGCGCGAGCGAGGATCGGCTCGGCCTCTACCGCGCTGTGGGTCTGCAGGCGCTGTACCACGGGGACGAGGCAGTTCTCGATGTCGGCTCGTTCTCGCTCGACGGCAGGCCGATCCGTAAGGTGCGGCAGTCGTGCAGCCGGCTCGCCGAGGCCGGCTTCACATCGGTGGCGCTGTATCCACGTGAGATCGGCTCCGAGCTCCGTGACTGCCTGCTCGAGATCGCCCGCTCCTGGCGCGGCGACGAGCCGGACCGCGGGTTCACGATGGCGTTCGACGATCTTTTCCGGGTGGAGGCCGAGGATGCGCTGTTCGTGATCGGCCTCGATCCGGAAGGGAACTCCGTCGGGTTCCTTCATTTTGCGGTGAGCCGGGCCGGCCGGGCTCTGTCGCTCTCGACGATGCCGCGCCTGCGGACAACGCCCAACGGCTTCAACGAGTGGCTTGTCTGCGAGGCGGTGACGTGGGCACGCGGGCACGCCGTCGATCGCATCTCGCTCAACTTCGCGCCGTTCGCGGCGCTGCTCGCACCGGAGGCCGTGCTGCGCGGTGCGCAGCACGTCCAGCGGCGCGCGCTGCTCGCGCTCAAGGGCCACTTCCAGCTCGACAACCTCCTCCTCTTCAATCGGAAGTTCTTCCCGGGCTGGCAGCGTCGCTACATCGTCTACGAGTCTCGTAGCGACCTGCCACGCGTGGGAATCGCGGCGCTCGTCGCTGAGGCATACCTCCCGAACCTCCGTCAGCGCAGGCGGCCGGCGTTGGAGCAGGGCGACCGGCCGGCGATCGTGCACGCTCCCTCATGACGCCGAGCGTCGGCGGTGGCCTCGCCCTCGCGCTCGCCTCGGCGTGCGCGCTGAACTGGAGCTACTACGCCCAGCACCATGCGGCCAGCGGCCTGCCGCCCCTCCTCGTCCGCCATCCCCTGCGGTCGCTCCGCCTGCTTTTCGCCAACCTGCGTTGGCTGGTCGGTTTCGTCACCGGCATCGGCGGCTGGCTGCTGTATGTCGGGGCACTCGCGCTGGCGCCGCTCTCGTTGGTGCAGGCAGCTTCGGCGGCGGGCATCGGCGTGCTGGCTCTGCTCGTATCGCGGGGCGGCGTCGCGCTCGCGCGAGCCGAGCGCTTCGGCGTCGCCGTGGCGATCCTCTCGCTCATGCTGCTCGGTGCATCGCTGGCCCACGATCGGACGCACGGCGACAACGGTGCCTGGCACGGCGTCGCGATCTGGATCGGAGCGTCGGTGGCCGCAGCCGCGGTGGCCGCTGGACCGCTCTCGCGGCGACTCGTTCCCGGCGCCGGCCTGGGCCTCGCGGCCGGCCTCCTCTACGGCGCCGGTGACGTCGCGACGAAGGCCGGGGTCGGGGGCGGATCGCACTCGCTGTTTCTGCTGGCGATGCTCGCGTGTCACGGCCTCGCGTTCGTCGCGCTGCAACTCGGCTTCCAGCGCGGCCGGGCGCTCGCGACCGCCGGTACGGCGACGCTGTTCACGAACGCACTGCCGATCGTCGCGGGCATGGTGCTCTTCCACGAGGCTTTGCCAGGCGGGGCGCTCGGGGCATTGCGGGTCGCCTCGTTCGTGCTCGCTGTCGTCGGCGCCGCCGTGCTCACCGCGCGGAGCCATCCCGGCGACGGCGGGGCATCCGACGGCGACGCCCCGCTCGCCTACGCCGCGAGGTAGCGGAACACGATCTCGGCGACGCAGGCCGGCTTGTCGCCGCCCTCGATCTCGTACGTCAGCTTCCAGACGGCTTGCACCCCGCCGGCGATCTCGTCGGCGCGCAGCAGCTCGACGAGCGCGCGCACTCGCGAGCCGACCGGCACCGCTGCCGGGAAGCGCAGCCGGTCGATGCCGTAGTTGACGACGGCGGCGCAGCCCTCGACCTGCACCGTCTCCGAGAGCAGGAGCGGCGCCAGCGCCAGCGTCAGGAAGCCGTGCGCGATCGTTGTCCCGTACGGCCCTGCCTGCGCACGCTTGTCGTCGACGTGCAGCCACTGGTGGTCGCCGGTGGCAGCCGCGAAGGCGCGCACCTGCTCCCGGGTGATCTCGTGCCACTGAGAGCGGCCGATCTCCTGCCCGGCTCGCCCAGTGAGATCAGGGAGGGCGATTAGCACGGCCCTGAGTCTACGGGCCATGCGCACCGATCTGGCTAGAATAGATCGTCCTTTGCACGTCGACGCCGGAACGCACACTCTTCGCAACGGACGGCGCGAGCGTCAGGCGAGGTTGCGGAAAGCGCGTCGTGTGGCGCTCGCAGCCCTTGTCGGGCTGCTTGCTACGGCCGTTGCCGTGGGCTTCGCGTACGCCGGGTCGGCAGCGAGCATCCCGCGCGGCGTGCGCATCGCGGGCATCGGGATCGGTGGGATGTCGGCGGACGCTGCGGTGCGCGCGTTGCAGCAGAAGTCCCGGCGACTCGCCGACCGGCCCGTGACCTTCGTTGCCGGCGGGCAGCGCTTCAAGTTCACTGCCCGGCAGCTCGGCGTGACCGTCGGCTGGCAGGCGGCGGTCGACGAAGCGCGTCGCGGCGGCGCCGGCTTCGGGCCCGTGCGCGGCTTCCGTCGCCTCGTGCTGCGGCTCTCGGGCAGGGACGTGTCGCCACCGATCCGCTCGCTCGAGGTCAACGTCGCAGCGGCGCTGCAGGCCATGGCGGCGAAGGTCGACCGCCCGCATGTCCCGTCGGCGATCGTGCTGAAGGGGCTCGAGCCGTCGATCGTTCCCGGCACGCCCGGGCGCGTGCTCGACACCCGGGTGGCTGCGGCCACCATCGTGTCGGCGCTCGCGTCGTTCGAGCGCGGGCGCACCGTTGAGCTGCCCCTGCGCCGCGACGGCGTGCGGGTGACGGTTGCCTCGCTCGCGTCGGTCGTGGAGCGCCTGCGCACGATGCTGTCCGCGCCCGTCCGGCTTCGTTTCGCGGCCGCGTACGCCGCGGTTACGCCGCGTCAGCTCGCATCGATGATCGAGGTGCCCGAGCCCGGCTCACAGCAGCTGCGGATCGGCGGGCCGGCGGCCGACCGGGTGTTCGGGCAGCTGTCGAAGCTCGTCGACCGTCCCGCCACCGACGCCCGGATCTCCCTCGGCGCCGACGGCCTTCCCGCCGTCGTGCCGTCGGTGAACGGCCGCACGCTCGACCGTGCTGCCACCGCCAAGTCGATCCTGCAGGCGGCGGTCGTGCCGGGCGAGCGGGTCGGCAAGCTCGTCATCAGCGCCGCCGTCCCCGCCCGGACGACGGTCGAGGTGCAGGCCATGGGCATCAAGGAGGTCGTCGGCAGCTACGAGACGACCTACGGCGGCATCGCCAACCGGCTGCACAACGTCCGGCTCGTCGCCGAGCTCATCGATGACAACTACATCGCGCCGGGCGCCACCTTCTCGTTCAACCGCACCACCGGCGAGCGCTCGGCCGCCAAGGGCTTCCTCGTGGCGCCCGTCATCATCAACGGCGAGCTGCAGAGCGGGATCGGCGGCGGCGTCTGCCAGGTGTCGACGACGCTCTTCAACGCTGCCTTCGAGTCTGGCCTGCCGATCACCGAGCGAACCAACCACGCGCTCTACATCAGCCACTACCCGCTTGGCCGTGACGCGACCGTCGACTACCCGAGCACGGACCTCCAGTTCCGCAACGACACCAGCCACTGGCTGTGGGTGCGCGCGTTCATCGGCAACTCGTCACTGCGCATGACGATCTTCGGGACCTCGCCGCAGCGCCGCATCGAGAGCTCGACGACACCGCTGCACGCCGTCGGGGCGGTGCCGGTAAGGAGGATTCCGGACCCGCTGCTCCCGAAGGGCGAGAAAGTCGTGGACGGCAGCATCCCGTTCTCACCGCCGCTGGCGACGAGCGTGCACCGGGTGGTCTACAGCCCCGCGGGCAAGGTGCTCTACGACAGCGTCTGGTCGTCGAGCTATCGCGCCCAGCCGAAGGTCGTCCACGTCGGCACGAAGCCGAAGCCGGCCAACAAGGCCGCTGCGGACAAGTCCGGCAAGATTATCGCTCTGCATTAGTGATCGCCTCGACCAGCCAGCCCGGCGTCCGGGTCGGCTGGAGCGTCGCCCCGACCACGGAGGCATGGCCGGTATGGCCGTCGACGATCGGGGTGCCGTCGCGCTCGACGGAGTACTCGAAGCGGAAGCGGGCGCCCTTCAGGCCGACGCAGCGGGTGTGGATGCGCAGGGTGTCGTCGAAGGCGGCAGGCGCACGGAAGCGGGCGTGGAGGTCGGTGACGAGCACCTCGACGCCGTCGGCCTGGATCGAGCGGTAGCCCTCACGGAAGCGGGCGAGGTACGCCACACGGGCCACCTCGAACCACACGACATAGTTCGAGTGGTGTGCGATCCCCTGCGCGTCGGTCTCGGCAAACCGCACGCGGATCTCTTCGAAGAAGGAGTAGCCGTCCACGGCTCCGGACTCTACGCGCAGAGCAAGGCGGCGATGGCTGTCAACGCTGTCGCTGCGTCGCCGTCGAGGCGCAGGTCGCCGCGCACCTCGGTCGCCTCGCGGCTGCCCGCCTTGGCGTGGAGCATGTCGATGTTCTGCGTCACCACCGCTGCCAGCACGCCCGAGTAGAGCTGGGGGTCGAACCGGGCCCAGCAGCCGGTCGCCGCGCGGAAGTCGCGGCTGCCGCTCGCGGTGCCTGCGCCCGTGAGCGCTACGACGGGCTGACGCGAGCGCATCAGCTCGGCCAGGCGGGCGACCGGCGGGTCGGCTGTGGCGGCCAGCGGGTGCAGCATTCCGACGCGCAGGGCATCGCGACTGCTATTCCGTAGGGGAACGGTCGGCCCCCAAACAGGAGTGACGCCATGAGCGAGACCCATACCGAACCGCCGGTCACCGAGGAGCAGGCCGCGCCCAAGGCCGAAGCCGCTGTCGGCTCACCGCGCCAGGACATCTTCTCGAAGCTTGCCGACGCCGGCGAAGAGGTCATCGCCCGGGTCGCTGGCATGCCGGGCGCGGCGCGCGCCCTCGAGCAGGCGCAGACGTCGTTGCACCGCCTGGACGACCTCCAGAAGCGGCTGCTCGGCGTCGAGGCGCTCGAGCGACGCGTCGTCGAACTCGAGGCGAAGGTCGTCTCCCTCGAGTCGCGGCTCGGCGCGGGCGACCCGAGCTAGCGAGGGCGGCGCCTGGCGGATGGCTCGCCCGGCGCCGCTGCTCGGCCCCGGTCAGGCCGCCGGGACGCGCAGACGCAGCGCGCCGGGCACGATCTCGAACCGTGCCGGGGTCGTTCCCGGCTGCTCGCCGTCGATCTCGACCGGTAGCGGCTCCGGCGCGTCGACCGTCACCGTGGCGCCGCGCAGCAGCTCGG
>JANXXF010000197.1 GCA_025350775.1 Actinomycetes bacterium | reverse complement strand
CCACCATCCCCTCCCGGGTCAACGACCGCCCGATCACGCTCGCCATCCGTGGCTCGTCCTCGACGATCAACACACGCATGTGCGCAGTCTGCACACGTCCTGCCCGGCGCCGCCGGTCGCCTGCCGTCCGCCGTCTACCTGCCCCTCGTGAACCGCACCAGCTCCTCGCGACCGTTCCCACCGGAGACGCCGATCGCCAGCACGGGCCCCACGCCGCGCGCGAAGAACTTGAACTCGAGCATTTTCGGCTTGAGCGCGTTCAGGTCACGGGTCATCACGATGTCCCCGAAGTGACCGAACGGCACCTCGACCTGCTCACGCAGGCTCAAGATCGACCCCGTGTCCTCCGCCTGGCCGGCGTAGTACTCCTGCCGATAGGAGAGTCCCGCGGTGGGGTTGGCAGGCATGGCGATCCCTGGCTGGGCCCCATCGGCGCCCGCCTCGAACGACCCCTTGGTCGACACGACCTTGCCCTTCTCGTACTCCTTCGTGAACTCGCCGAGGTACCAGATGTTCCCGGCCTTGTCCTGCGCATACCAATCGACGGTGTCTTCGACGAGCACGCCGTTCTCGGTGACGGTGTCGCGAACGACCCGGGCCGTGATCCCGTTGGCGACCTTTTTCGTCTTGTTCGTGACGGTTATGACGACCTTCAGCTTCGTCCCGTCCGGATCGGTCTCGCGGTAGACCCAGCGCGAGCCCGGCCTCATCGGCCAGTACGGGTTGTCGATCCTGGTCGTGAAATCGGCCGGCCTCAGCACCACCGGCTCACTGCCCTGCGGCAGAGCCGACGTCCCGGCCACCGCGGACGTCCTGGCCACGGACGCCCGGCTCGTCCCGGCACCCGCGACCACGGCGACTGCCACGACCATGAGCCCGACTGCCGCCCCGATCAGCTTCCTGCTGCGCATCAGCGTTCCTCCTGGTAGCTACGGAGCACTGCACCGGCAGGCGCCGGCGTGTCCGTTCTACGGGCGACGGATGAACGGCCGATGACAGCGCCGAGGTGGGTGCTTTCCCTTGCGCAGTGGGGTGGGCGGTACTGGGCTCGAACCGGTCGCCGAACCGGGTCGCGACCGACTCGGTTCGGAAGACACCGTCCGTGGCATAGTCGTAGTACGATTATGGCATGGCACGTGTTCGCGTCAGCACCACGGTCGACGAGGGGCTACTCGCGAGTGCCCGCAGGGCGCGTTCGGGGCTGGCCGACTCGGCGCTCATCGACGAGGCCCTGGCTGCTCTGCTCGCTCGGCACCGCAAAGTCGAGATCGATGCTGCCTACACGGCATATGACACGTCCCCGCTCGCTGCGGTCGATGAGTGGGGTGACCTTGAGTCGTTCCGGAGGGCTGCCGCCGCGTCGTGACCGCACTACCGGCCCGAGGCGAGATCTGGTGGTGCGAGCTGCCCGAGGTCGGACGGCGGCCTGTCGTGGTGCTCTCCCGAGACGCCGCGATTCCGCGGCTGCGGCGCACGCTGATCGGCCCCTGCACGACCACGATCCGCGGGATCCCAAGCGAGGTGCTGCTCGAGCCGAGCGACGACCCGATCCCGCGCCGATCGGTCGTCAACCTCGATTCCGTCGAGAGCGTGCCGATCGGAACGCTGGTCGAACGCCTCGGCCGGCTCAGCGATCACCGGATGCGTCAGATCTGCGCCGCGCTCGAGATCGCCGTGGGCTGCGGCGACTAACCCATCAGCGGTACGGGCGGATGTCGCGCTGGCGCGGCTGTCTGCTCCTGGCTTCGATCGGAGAGATAATCTAAGACGGTTATATTAATCACAAAATGCTATAGTGACGGTTATATGAGTCACAATAACTCATCGGACGAAGCGCCTCTCGTCGGCCGAACGTCGGCGCGGACACGCAAGCGTCCGCTGCCAACGCAGGTTCGCCGTGCTGTTGAAGAGATCGGTGGTGCTCTCGGAACCTGGAGAAAGCTGCGGGGGCTGACCCAGGCGCAACTCGCCGCTCGCGCAGGTCTCAACCGCGAAACCATCGTGCGCCTGGAGCGGGGTGACGGTGGCGTGAGCCTCGAGAACGTGCTGCTCGTCCTCCGAGCGCTCGGACTTCAGGACATCCTCCCGAAGGCTCTCGACCCGTACGAGTCCGATCTCGGGCGCTTGCGTTCTGACGAGCAGCTCCCGCAGCGCGTTCGACCTCGGAGCCTGCGGGGTGGCGATGTCTAGCCCGGTCGATGTCAGCGTGGAGCTGGGCAGCGAGTCCGTTCAGGCTGGACGGCTATGGGTGCAGCGCCGCGGCAAGACCGAGACAGCGAGCTTCAGCTACTCGCCTGACTACCTTGCTCGCTCGGATGCGTACGCTCTCGATCCGCTGCTTCCCCTTCAACAGGGTCAGTTCCAGACGCCGGCCGGACGAAGCATGTTCGGAGCCTTCACCGACTGCGCGCCCGATCGCTGGGGGCGCAGGCTGATCAATCGGAACGAGCGTAACCGCGCCGACGCTGCCGGCACGCGGCAGCACGCCTTCGCGGAAATCGACTATCTCCTTGGCGTGCGGGACGATCTGAGGCAGGGAGCCCTCCGCTTCCGTGACCCGGAGACTGCTGCGTATCTCGCCGGGAGTGACTCCGGTGTCCCGACTCTCATCGAGCTCAGCTCGCTGCTGGCCAAGGCTGAGCTCCTCGAACGCGACGCCGCAAGCGCGGACGATGTCCGCGATCTGCTGCGAGCCGGTAGCTCGCTCGGCGGCGCTCGTCCAAAAGCTCACGTCATCCTCACTGACGGGAGTCTCGCGATCGCGAAGTTTCCAAGCCCCACCAACGATGATTGGGATGTCATGCGTTGGGAGGCGGTGGCGCTCGAGCTTGCCGCTCGGAGCGGCATCACGACGCCGGCGCGCAAGATCCACGTGATCGACGGGAAGGCCGTTCTGATCGTCACTCGCTTCGATCGAAACCGGAGCCAGCGGATCGGGTATGCGAGCGCGCTGACGATGCTGGAAGCGACCGACGGGGACGAGAGCTCCTATGTCGACATCGGGGAGATCATCGAGCGCGAATCCGCGGACGCCGAGGCCGATCTCCGTGAGCTGTGGCAGCGCATCGCGTTGTCGCTGCTGATCTCGAACACCGACGACCATCTCCGCAATCACGGCTTCTTGCGTGTCAGCACCGCGGGTTGGCGTCTCTCCCCGATCTTCGACATCAATCCGAATCCTGAACCGGCAACGCACCGGCTGTCGACGGCCATTGCACGCGGGCTGCCCGACACGTTCGAAACGCTCGTCGGTGTCGCCGGCCTGTTCCGTCTCGATCCTGACGAGGCTCGCCGAGCGCTTGCCGTTGTCACGGCAGCTACGAGCACGTGGCGCGAAGTTGCAGCAGAGAACGGTCTCGACCGCGGGGCGATTCGTGGGATGGAACCAGCGTTCGAACACGACGAAGCAAGGAGTGCACGAGCCTAGGCCCTCGGGTTCCGACGATGTCCAGTTACGTGCCGATGGGCCGTGCCCGACTATTGAATGAGGCGTCGCCGCTCGCTGCGATCCCGCGCACGGGCATCATGTGAAGGGTGAGCTCGAAACGAGTGTGTGCCCTTGCCGTAGTCACCCTCGCTGGCGTGGCGACTGCTGCTTCGGCAGCCGTGCCGCCTGGCGGTCTCTACGGAACCGTCAGGCGCGGCCCGATCACTCCGGTTTGTCGCGTGGGTGTCCCCTGCGACGCTCCCGCCGCACAGGTCATGCTCACGTTTGCGCGTACGGGTGTCATGGTGACGACCCGAACTGATGAGCACGGCAAATACCGGATCGCACTCGCACCGGGGATCTACACGGTGCGCACGAGTTCGAAGCCGTTCGGGCAGATACCGCGCCCGGCGAAAGTCCACGTCCGCACTGGTCACTCGGACAAGCTCGACTTCGCGATCGACACCGGAATTCGCTGAACTCGCACGCCACCGGAGCCTCCAGCGGCTCGCTGTCGCTCCGGCAGAAGGGCGCTATATCAGCGCCGTGCTGGGAGCTCTCTGGAACCGTCTCATGGGGCACCGCGACGCGGAAGCTGTCGAGCGCACGGTCGAACTGCAGCACGGGAGCCCGACGGACCGCCGCTTCGCCGAAAAGAGCGTCGAGGATAGGCAGGCGGACTTGGCCGTCGAGGAGCGGCTCGGTGGTAAAGATCCCGGGCGGCTCCTCGAGGACGACGAGCCTCCGCAGGACTGAAGCGCTCATCCGACCGCCTCGCTCAGCCTGCTCATGTCGATCGGCTGACAGGCGCGGATCAAGTCGCGAGCAGCGTCGACGCGGCCGAACACGCTCCAGAGCAGGACGCCGCGCGGCCGCCGCTCGGCGTCGAGGTAGTAGATGACGCCTTTGCGGTTCGGCTCTTCCCACGCGGCAACCGTCTCGAGGCGGGGGTCGAGCTCGCCCATCGCCTCGTAGCCGAGGTCGAACAGGTCGGAGTAGAAGAACGATGTCATTGCCGGTGCCTGGCTATCGCCTCGACTATCCCCTCAGCATGTTCTTAATCTTCTTCTCATCGCGGCGCAACCGGAGGCAACCACGCTTCATGCGACAGGCCCTACGGTGGTGACCGTACGGCCGGTCAGGTGTGACCCGGAAATCTGCACCTCGCTCCAGCGGAGAGGAGGAGACTCACTATGGCGAAGCCCGCGAAGAAGATGACCAAGAAGGCCACCCCGAAGAAGAAGAAGAAGTAACGCCGTCCCGATGGCATCTGCGAGGGACGGGGCCGCTCCGGCGCCACGCGACACCGGCGACGAGGCGACCCCGTCCCTTCGTGTCCCTCTCCCTTGGCGGCGGCTCGCAGCGCTCGCCCGGCCCGCCCGGCGCCAGATCGGCGCGATTCCTCGCCCTGAGCATCCTCGGCTCGCTCGCAGGGACGCTCCAGCCGATCGCGCTCGGTCGGCTCGTCGACGCGCTCGTCGGGCACGGCGGCGTCGCAGTCTGGTGGTGGGGCACTGCCGTGATCGCGGCCGTCGCGGTCGGTGCGGTCGCTTACGCGCTCTCCGACGTGCTCCACGCCTCGGCAGCAGCTCGGGTCTTTCGCGACCTGCGCGTCGCGATGGCCGCGGGATGCGCGGGCAGGCACCCCGACCCGGTATCTCAGTGCGCTTCGTCTCCGACGTCGAGAGCGTCGAAGGGATCGTCGTCGGCGCACTTGACGCCGGCACCATCGCCCTGTTCGAGTTCGCGGCCGGGCTCGTCGCGATCGGATTCCTTATCTCGTCGGCCGCCGCGGCGGTAGCAGTTGCGATCGCCATCGCCACGGGGCTCTCCCGGCTGGGGCAGGGTCGCGTCGCCGCGACCAGTACCGCCCGACAAGAGGCACTCCAGCAGCTCGCCGCCGCCGTCGACAACGCGGCACTTCCGGCCTCTGAGCTCTCCGATCGCCTCCCTGCCTCGGCCGAGCAGCTACGCATCGCGGACGTCCGCCTTGCCATCGCCCACGCCGTCGCCGGCTACGGCTCCTACGCGACGGCCGGACTCGTCCCGATCGCTGTCGTCCTCGTCGGCGGAGGCTGGTCACTCCACCGCGCCGGAATGATCCTCTCGCTCTACCTGCTCACCGAGCGCGCAGCCCGCGCCGCCGAAGCATTGATCGACCTCGGCATCAGCGTCGAAAGCGTCAGAGGCCCCCTCACACGCTGCCTCGAGCTCGTCGACACGCGACCCTCGCCGGTGCCGGGTCGTTGAGCAGCCCGGGCCTGGCCGGTCGAGCAGGTTGTGGTCATGCGCTTGCTCGCGGCGGGCTATCCACTGTCGCGGCGACGGCTTCTTTCAGAAGGTCGAGGACCTTGTTCTGTCCCTCGAGGATCTCGAGCTGCTGCGTGCTGAGCTGATGCAGGGTGAGGATCGTCTCGTGGTCGGCAAGCGCCCGGGCGTCGCTCGTCCGCTGGGCGAGATTGGCGCTTACCTGGAGCGAGATCATGATCGAGAGCTGTGGCAGGTTGAGGATCGTCAGCAGGAGCGGCCAGGGCGTCTTGTCGAAGCCGACGACATTGCCGGCGAAGAGCCAGACGACGATCGCGAACGTCACGAAGACGAATACCCACATCGAGCCGACGAAGCGATTGACGCGGTCCGCGATCTTGTCGAGCAGGCTCGGCCCCCGGTGATGCTCGGAGAGGACGAGTCGATGGACAACCTTCGGCGTTGAATTCACGGACATTCCCCTCCGGTCGGCGAGCTGAGCGGCCGCTCAACGAACGGACGATACGGGCTCGAGCGCGGTTCCGTTCACCGATGGTCGTCGGCGAGACGGGGGTTGGAGTCGACCCGATCTCGTCAACCTCGACCTCCGCGGAAGCAGAGGGCTCCGTCTCACCGTGCCTCGCGGCTCTACTTGCCGAGGCCGAGTTGGATGGCCTTGACGAGAAGGAGCAGGACGGCGACCATGAGGTAGCCCCGCATGGCGGTCATTCCGAGTTTGCGCCCGCGTGACCATTCGGGCTTCTCGAGCAGCGCGAGCGGTGGCATCGTCCACATCTCACGGGGTACGCGATAGACGGGTGTCGGCGCCTTACTGCGGCCGGAGCGGAGCGATGCGACTCCCATCCCGGTGACGGCGAGAGCGAAGACCGAGCCGAGTGCTATCAGCAGGATCGTGACGTTGATGTGCGGGAAGATGGTGGTGACGACGAGGATGCCGGAGAGCATCAGGAGTGTCCCGACGATGAGGGTGGCGACGGCGTTCAGCCAGGGCTTGTTGACCCAGGGGCCGAGGACGTGATGGTCGTTGCAGAGCATGACCAGGAACGCGGTCGCGCTCGGTAGGAGGACACCGGCTAGTGCTTGCACGGAGGTTGTGACGAGGCCGAGTGGTGCGCCGGGGATGAGGACGATGCCGGCGGCGAGCGCGACGAGGCCGGCGAAGGTGCCGTAGAAGAACTTCTCGTCCTTCCAGCTACGGTGCAGCGAATGGCTGGTGCCGAAGCTGTCGCCGAAGGCGTAGGAGGTGGAGAGCGTGACTGCGGCTGCGCCGATGATCGACGCGTTGAGCAGGATGACTGCGAAGATCGTCGCTGCTGCCCTGCCCAGGTAGTGGTCGAGGCCAACCGCGACGCCGCGCGCGTCGGTGAAGTGGCCGAACAGTGCGGTGCTGTGGAATGCGGAGGCGGAGGCGATCATCAGGGCGGCTGCGCCGACGACGACGACGATCGAGCCGATCACGGTGTCGGCGCGCTCGTAGTTGATCCACCGCGGCGTGATCCGCTTGTCGATGATGTTCGACTGCTGGAAGAACAGCTGCCATGGTGCGACCGTTGTGCCGACGATCGCGATGATCAAGAGGACGGCGGTCGAGTTGACGCCGCCGGTGACGTGCGGGACGACGAAGTCGTGAGCGATCGAGCCGCCGTGCGGGTGCGCGTAGACGATCAGTGGGATGACGAGGAAGTTCCCGACGATGAACGCGTACATGAACCGTTCCCAGCGCTGGAAGCTCCCGGTCGCGGTCATCGCGACCAGGAGCACGGCGGCGAGGGGGACGGAGATGTACTTGCTGACGCCTAGGTAGCCGAGCGATAGGTCGACGCCGATGAACTCGGTGACGATCGTCAAGAAGTTGAGGATGAAGAGGTCGCCAACCGAGAACAGCCCCCAGAAACGGCCGAAGCGCTCGAAGATCAGGCGGGCGTGCCCGACACCGGTGACCGCGCCGAGCCGAACGACCATCTCCTGGTTCACGATCACGACCGGCACGAGCAGGAGCAGTGTCCAGAGCAGGCTGGTGCCGAAGTTCTGGCCGGCCTGCGTGTAGGTCGAGACGCCGCCGGCATCGTTGTCGCCGACCATCACGATCAGCCCGGGACCCATGATTGCCAGCAGCGCGAGCAACTGCCGACGCCGAGGTCGGCGGGGTGGCATGTCGTGCTGGCGGATCGTTCCCAGCGCGCCGCGAATGTCACCGACGTGCGCCGGGTCGAGCACCGGCGGGATGCCGGTCGCTACTTCATTGACCGGGGCGGAATCGACGCCGTGGTCGTCGGTGCTCATCGACCGGAGCCCACGTTCTGGCTGATGCCACCCTGGGGCGAAGCCAGGTCGCGCCTGCGGCTCTCACTTCTCGAGCGGCGTGAGGGCGCGCCGTGCCGGTGCGGCGCGCTCGCGCCGGCGACTCGGGGGCTGGTCACGGTCCATCCCTACTCCGCCTCGGCCAGGAAGCGGCGCTTCCAGTCATCGGGGATGATGACCTCGAGCACGTCGTCGACGGTGACGATCCCGATCATCCGGCCGTCCTCGTCGACGACCGCGACCGCCGTCAGGTTGAAGTCGGTCAGCAGCCGCGCGACCTCGGGGAGGTCCGCCTCGGGCGGCAAGCCGGCGGGGCGGCGACGAGCAAGATCAGCAAGTGCGACACCAGGGTCGGCGCGCAGCAATGCGGCGGCGGACACCACACCGGTCAGGACACCGTCGGCGTCGTGGGTGAAGACGTTGGCGAGCGCCTCCTCCGGGAGCTGCGACTCACCGATCGGCGCTCTTGCCGCGTCGACCGTCGTCTGCTCGCCGAGGCAGAGGAAGTCGGGGCTCATCAGCCCGCCGGCGGTCGCCGGATTGAAGCCGAGCAGCATCCGCACCTTCTGTTGGCTTGCGATCGGCAGCAGGCGGAGAATCGTCTCGCGCCGGTCCTGATCGAGCTCGGCGACGAGGTCGGCAGCGTCGTCGGCGGCCATCGAAGAAAGCAGCTCAGCGGTCTCCTGATCGGAGCGCTCCTCGACGAACTCGACCTGATGGGCGGTGTCGAGCTCCTCGAAGACATCGGCCTCGAGCTCGGCATCCTGGCCGACAGCCTCGATGATCTCCTCACCCTCATCATGAGAGGCCGCCTCGACGAGATCAGCGATCTGCGCCGGATGCAACCGCGACAGCTTCTCGTGCGGAATCGACAGCCGCGCCGACGGCACATGCCCGACAAACGGCGCAAGACTGGACCAATCCACGATCTCCCGAGGATCAGCCGGCCCGCCCACACGGCGCGGCAGAAAGCGCCTCAGCGCACCGCGCCGGCTCAAGTCCGCACCGACCACGCGCCACCAGCCATCAACCTGTGCAAGCTCGACATCACTAGCGCTCGCCAAGCGCGCGCTCACGAGATTGATCAAGCGGCCACCGAGCAGGTCCTGCGCAAGGAGAATCTCGCCCTCGCGCCGTTCGAACTTCCCGAGATGCAACTTCTCCCCGGCCAACTGGACACGACCGGGCTCCAGCAGCGCGATCCGATCGGCCGGCACGAAGACTTCGCGGCCCCCGATACGCGCCTTCAACCCGGTGATCGGCGGATACTCGGCATCCAGCCTGACAATCAGGTCGTCGACCGTGCCGAGCCGCTCACCATGAGAGTCGACCAACGGGCTGCCCACGAGCGAGGAGAGATGTGCGATCCGAATGTCCATCGTGACGAGAGCCTAAGTGCCATGACGCATTCCCGCCAGGCCTGCAGACCACTGCAGCATCGCTTCCCACAGCTCGCACCGGGGTAAGAAGCCGACAACGAGCCGGTGACACAATGGTGAACCCAGGGTGAGCCTCGCTCGATCGATCGCGTCGCGCCGCAGAACAGAGCGAGGGGGCGGAACGTCGATCGCGGGCTACCATCCATCGAGATGAGACGGTACGCTCGCTCGATCGGGCAGCAGGTCATTGGCCCTATCGCCTGCGCCGGGTTCGCCGGGATCGCGTTCTCACCGAACGGAAGCGCGACCGCGACCCTGGCGGCATGCATCACGTTCCTCACCGCCCGACTGGCCGTCGCCAGCTGGACGAAGGCCCGCATCAGCCGGGCCCGCCGCACGCTCGCCGCGCGCCGGCCACCCCGCTGAGCCCAGGTCGATCCAGGCCAGCCGGTACCGCCTGCACGGCCGGGCAATCCTCGGAGCCGCGCGCTACACGGGTCAGCAACACCACCCCGAGCACTTGCTCGCGCTCGCCGGGATCGACGGGGCCGCCCGTTCACGAAGCCGCTGCCGGCTCGGGCTTTCGCATTCGCTCCCAGCGAGTCGATCCCGGCGGCGAGCTGTCGCGGCTAGGTTCGCGGCGGGGGTTGCGTCGGAGTGTCGAGCGCGTCGATACCGTTCTTGGCATCGCGTTGACCATGTTCCTATCCCCGGAGTTGCTTGCACTCGCGTGGACGCTCGCGGGAGGGATCGCA
The DNA here is from genome assembly GCA_025350775.1 of Actinomycetes bacterium. Taxonomy (GTDB): domain Bacteria; phylum Actinomycetota; class Thermoleophilia; order Gaiellales; family Gaiellaceae; genus CANFDS01. The sequence goes on along the minus strand of JANXXF010000197.1, from coordinate 2,219 downwards.
CTCGTCTGCGTTGGTGCTCTCGCGGTTGTTGCCGGCGTTCCCGCGCTTGGATTGCTCCTGCTGTGGCGGAATACGCGAGAGAGGCGTCTGCGCGCGCTTGAGCGCCTCACCGTGCGGCTTCCGCACCAGCATCGCGCGGGCACGGAGGTCGCTGTCGAGTTGCTCCTGTGGTGCGCGAATCGGCTCGTTCGTCAGCACCTGCTCCCGTGGCTCGTCCTCTTGTCGACCGGAGTTGCAGCGGTCGGTGGCGGCGCGTACCTGATCGTAATCGGGTAACTCGCCCCGAGGGGGCAGTCGTGGAAGCGTGTTCGCTGTGCATGCGCTGGTCACCCGGTGTCTCGGCGAACCGCTCGACGGCCACGGTTGGCCTGCTCGAGCACTTGGCAAGCGAGCGACGACTCGTCCACCAGACACCTGCGTCTCCCCCCGGACGAGGTTGCGGCTCTGCTGCGCCCGTCGATACGAGCGATCGCACGTGACCGGTCAGGCCCCACTGACGGGTCCGGGCGTCAGGTTGCAGGTGGGGCAGGTGTCTCGGGTCTCAGTGTGGTCGTGTCTGCGATGTACACGGTCTTGTTGATGCGACCCGTGGCGTTGCGCCAGCGGATCGAGATACGAGCTGCGGCCGTAGTCGCGCGGACGTCGAACGCGACGATCTTCGGGGCCGGCCCGGGGCCCGAGGTGACACGAAGGAGCGCGATTCGGTGCCATCCGCTCGTGCGCTGCACGTCGAGCGCGAGCCATACGCTGACGCCCCGAAGGCCACGCAGCGCGAGCAGGGCTAGACGGACGATGGTCCTGTTCGGGTCGAGGTGTTGGGTGCTCTGGCCGATCGTCAAGAGCGTCATGCCTCGGCCGGTCACCGGCTCGGTCGGCAGCGACCTGGTCGTTGATGCTCCCATCGTGTTTGTCGCGGTCACGACCGCGCGAAGGACGCTGCTGGTGTCACCAGTTCTGATCCGGTAGGCGGGGCCGCGCGCTGCCGGGATGTCAGCGCATCTGTCGGACGTCTGGGTGCAGCGTTGCCACTGGTAGGCGAGCGTCGCAGGTGGCGTGCCCAGAATCGATGCTCCATCGACGTGCAGAACGTCTCCGACGACGCCGCGACCCGTGAGCCCGGGCGACTCGCTGAAGCGTGGTGCCTGCGGGTTGGCGGGCACCGGGGCGCTGGCGGACGTCAGTTGTGAGACGACGCCGAGCGGGTTGGTTGCGGTGATGACGCCGCGCAGCGTGCTGCCGATATCGGCCAGTCCGGGCTGGTATGACTGGTTTGTTGCGCCCGGGATGTCCTGGCAGGCGGTGCCTGTCGTGTTGCAGCGCTGCCACCGATAGGTGAATGTGATGGGGTCGCTGCCCAGCCATCCGCCTGTGCTGAGGTAGATCGTCTGGCCGAGCCGGATGGTGCCGAGCAGGGTCGGTTGCTCGGTGAGGATCGGGCCGCCCTGGATGGTCGAGGTTTGCCCGGAGCTACTCGAGCTGTGTCCGACGCTATTGGCTGCGCTCACCACGACCTGGAGGCGGTGGTTGAAGTCGGCCGCGACGAGGGCGTACGTCTGGCTCGTCGCTCCCGCAACGGTCAAGCAAGCTGCTCCGTCGTAGTTGCAGCGCTGCCACACGTAGCTGAAGGAGATCGGCGGTGTGCCACGCCAGATCCCGGGGTTTGCCGTCAGCGATCGGCCGACCGCGTGAACGCCCGAGATCGTCGGATGCGCTGTGTTGGCTGGGAGGACGAGGGGAGCAATTGCGCTGGTCGGCGCCGAGGTGACGCTCCCCGAGCCGACCGGGTTGGTGGCGGTAACGGTCGCGGTCAGGCGGTGGCTCGCGTCGGCGGCGGCGGCGGCGTAGTTGGCGCTCGTGGCACCCGGGATCGCGGCACAGCCGTTGCCTTGCGCATCGCAGCGCTTCCACTGATAGGCGAACCTCGGTACGGGGGCGCCGCCCCAGGAACCGGTGGTCACGGAGAGCGTCTGGCCGACGAGCAGGCTGCCACTCACTGTGGGCGGCGACACGCTGACCGGAGGACCGGTGACGACCGACGTCGGACTCGAAGCGTGCGATGACGTCCCGCCGGCGTTCGCGGCGGTCACCACGACCTGGACGCGCCCGCCCACGTCGGAGGCAACCAGTGTGTACCGCTGCGCCGTGGCAAGCGGGATGTTGCTGCAGGCTGCGCCAGTCGAGTCGCAACGCTGCCACTGATACGTGAGGGTCGGGGCCGG
>JANXXF010000163.1 GCA_025350775.1 Actinomycetes bacterium | reverse complement strand
CTGCCAGGGTCGCGGGGTTCTTCCGGCAGCCACGAGGGGTCTCTCCTCGTGGCTGCTGCTGTCTTTGGGGGTGGCTCCTTGGGGCTGTCGGGCGCGCTCTGGGAGCCGGCGCTGGCTTCGGGCGAGTGTTGCGTGCTGTTGGGCGAAGGCGCTGACTGGATCGCTGAGCAGCGTGTCGAAGGGTTCGGCCAGCTGGCTGGTGACGTTGTTGTCGTCTTCGACGAGAATCTTGGTGAAGAGGACTTCCTCGCTGCAGCCATGACTCCATCCTCTCGGGAGAACACAGTGTCTACCGAACCCAGGGCGATTCACTTTGCGTCGAGGTCGTCTTCGGCGTTAGCCGGATCTGACGGCACTGGATCATGCGTGATTGCCTGAACCGACGGGCGCGGCGAAGCCGCGAGCTGATCACGATCCGCAACTTCTGACCGATTACGGAGCGGTCGACACCGGCGTCGCCTCTCGGTCAGGGCTGCCTGTCCACCAGCTCTAGGCAGCGGGCTAGGGGGCCTCTGACGCCCTCGACGCTGATGCCGAGGTCGATCAGCGCCTCGGCGGCGCGGGCCGCGCGCTCGGTGAGCAGGTAGAGCGAGAGGATCGTCCCGGCGCGGTGGAGCGACCAGCCGCCGCCGACGAGGATGACGGCGACGGGCACGAGGCCGGCCGCCGTGTAGGAGCCGTACCCCGCGACGGCGTGCGCGATGGCGAGCCGGACGTCTGTGGTTCGGAGCTGCTCGGCGGCGGCCGGGAAGTTGTCGGAAGACGCCGGCTCCATCGGTGTGGCGTCGTCGACAGCCGCCGCTAGCTGCTCGAGCGCCTCCTGTCGGGCCGTGCTCGCTGCGGCGATGCGGCCCTGCCCCAGCCGGGACAGCCCCGCGGCGACGGCGACGGCGACCGCCGCGGCGACCGCGGCCGGTGGGACGAGCAGGCCGATCGCGACGAGCCCGGCGGCGAGCTCGAAGAGGGCGATCGTGCCGGCATCGAGCGCACCGACGACGATCCCCTCGACGCTCTCGACGTCCGAGACGAACCGCGAGGAGATGCCGGGCCGAGAGGCGAGCCCACGAATCCCAACGGCCATCGCCACACGCAGGTCGCGGAAGATCCGGGCCGCAGCACTGGCGTAGAGCACATCCGACAGGGCGTAGCCGACCGCACCGACGGCGACCGCCGCGACCACAGCGCAACCCCACCACCACACGGCCAGGCCGCCGCGCCCAACCAGCGCGTCGACGAGACGGCCGAGCGCGACTGGCTGCAGCGTCCCCGCAAGCGAGCCGAGGACGCTCAGCACGAGCATCGCGCCAAGCTCGCGCCGGGCGGGCCGGGCAAGCGCTGCCAGCCGCCGCCAGGGAAGCGGAACACGAAGGGACGGGGAGACCCCGTCGCCAGTATCGCGCGGCGCCGGAGCAGCCCCGTCCCTCACACGTGCCACGAAAACGGGTGCTACTTCTTCTTCTTGGTGGCCTTCTTAGTGGCCTTCGTGGTCGCCATCTTCTTCGCGGGCTTCGCCATGGTGATTTCCCTCCTCTCGGCTGGTGCGAGGTGCTAGTGCTCGTGTCCACCTGACCTGCAGTACGCCCACCACGATAGGGCCGACCGTGTGAACCCTGGTTGCCTGCGGTTGCGCCCCGATGAAAAGAAGGTTAAGAAAACGTCGAGAAACCGCTCGCCCGTCCCACGCTCCACGCCGGCGAGATGCTCCGCGTAGCCGGATTCGAACCAGCGACGTTTCAGCTCGCGCTCGACGGCTGGGGGGAGGATCTCGCCTTGGCGGTAGCAGGTTCAGGAGCTCGCGCAAGCCTCCCTTCGAGCTCGGGGTTTGAGAGCTGTCCTCTCAGGAGCACCTGCGAAGGGCCCGGGCAACCGGGCTCTTCCCGTTTCCGGGACGATAGGCTGGAGCGATGCGCGACCTCGCCCAGCTCGCCGTCGAGGCGGCGCTTGCCGCGGGCGCCTCGTACGCGGACGCACGCGCAGTGGTGCGGCGCTCGCAGGTGGTCTCGACGAGGAGCGGCCGGGTCGAGACGCTCGACGACGCCGAGAGCGAGGGCATCGGCGTGCGCGTGCTCGTCGACGGCGCCTGGGGCTTTGCCGGCGACCGCAGGCTGTCGGCCGAGGGCGCGCGCGCAGCCGCGGCGCGGGCCACCGCGTTCGCGCGGGCTGCAGGCGGGCGCGGGCCGAAGGCGCTGGCGCCGGTGGGAGCGGTGTCGGGGTCGTACCGGACGCCGGTCGAGATCGACCCGTTCTCGGTGCCGCTCGCCGACAAGGTCGCTCTGTGCCTGCACGCGGAGGCTGCGCTGCGCCACCCCGGCGTAACGATCACGCAGGCTTCGCTGCGCGCGCAGCAGGAGCGTCGTGTGCTCGTCACCTCCGACGGCGTCGTCACCGACCAGGAGATCGTCGAGGCGGGCGGCGGCATCGACGCGATCGCGACGACCGACGACCTCCATCAGATCCGCTCCTACCCGTCGGCGCACGGCGGCCTCTCGGCGCAGGCCGGCTGGGAGCACGTGCTGGCGCTGGGGCTCGAGCGCGAGGCGCCGCGCGTCGGCGAGCAGGCGGCAGCCCTCCTGCTCGCTCCCGTCGCTCCCTCGGGCGTCATGGACATCGTCATCGATTCCGAGCAGATGGCCCTCCAGGTGCACGAGTCGGTCGGGCACGCGACCGAGCTCGACCGCATCTACGGCACCGAGGCGTCGTACGCCGGCACGAGCTTCCTCTCGCCCGGCGACCTCGGGACGCTGCGCTACGGCTCCCCGCTGATGACAGTCACCTCCGATGCCACGACACCGCGCGGCCTCGGCAGCTTCGGCTTCGACGACGAGGGCGTACCCGCCGCGCGCGAGCCGATCGTTGCCGAGGGCGTCCTGCGCGGCTTCCTCTCCTCGCGTGAGACGGCGGCCCGGCTGGGGGTTGGCGCCGGCGGCGCGATGCGGGCCGACGGCTGGAGCCGGATGCCGCTCGTACGGATGACGAATCTCCACCTCGAGCCGGGCGAGGGCTCCCTGGCAGAGCTGATCGACGGCGTCGCGGACGGGATCTTCCTGGAGACGAACCGGAGCTGGTCGATCGACGACAAGCGGCTCAACTTCCAGTTCGGGACGCAGGTCGCCTGGGAGATCAGGAACGGCCGGCTCGGCCGGATGCTGCGCGACGCGACCTATACCGGCGTGACGCCGCGCTTCTGGGGCTCGCTCGACGCGGTGGCGGGACAGGACGAGTGGCGGCTGTACGGCCTGACGAACTGCGGCAAGGGCCAGCCGGGGCAGAGCGCGCACGTCTCGCACGGAGCGGCGCCCGGGCGGTTCCGCGGCGTCCAGGTCGGGGTGCAGCCGTGAGCGCTGCCGGGCTCGACGTGCGCGGCCTGGCCGAGACGGTGCTCGCCGCCGCCGGCGAGGAGGTCGCCGAGGCGCTCGTCCGGACGGAGCGCTCCGGCTTCGCACGCTTCGCCGCCTCCGAGATCCACCAGCCGACCCTCGTCGAGGACGCCACCGTCCAGCTGCGCGTCCTCCGGGGACGGCGCTCGGGCACGGCCTCCACGAACCGCCTCGACGACAGCGGCATCGCCGACCTCGTGCGCCGCGCGCAGGACGCCGCCGAGAGCTCGACACCGGACGACGCGCTGCCGGGGCTCGCGCCGCCGCTGGCTGCGCCCGCGATCGAGGGCTGGGACGCGGCGACGGCCACGCTCGACGGCGAGGGCCAGGCCCTGCTCGCCCTCGCGGCGATCGACGCCTCCTCGCTCCCGCTCTACGGCTTCGTCACCTCCGGCGCCACCGAGGTCGCCGTCGCCTCGACGACCGGGCTGCGCGCCCACCAGCGCACCACCGACGCCACCGTGCGCGTGATCGCCGCCAACGCGGGCGCCTCGGGCTACGCCGAGCGCACGGCGTGGTCGGCGGCGCGGATCGACCCGGCGGCGACCGCGCGCGAGGCGGTCGCCAAGGCCGAGCGGACGCGCTCCGCCGGCACGCTCGAGCGTGGCACCTACCGCGCCGTGCTCGAGCCGTACGCGCTCGGCGAGCTGCTGCAGTGGCTCGCCTTCGACTCCTTCGGCGCGCTCGGGCTGCTCGACGGTGCGAGCTTCCTCGGCGGCAGGCTCGGCGAGCGGCTGCTCGACCCCGCCGTGACGATCTTCGACGACGCGCTCGACCCGGCGGGCCTGCCCAAGGCGGTCGACTTCGAGGGCGTGCCGAAGCAGCGAGTCGCGCTGATCGAGGCGGGGGTCGCGCGCGGCGTGGTGTGGGACCGCTTGACTGCCGCCCGCGCCGGCGAGGGCCATGCCTCCACCGGGCATGCGCTGCCGGCGGCGCAGCGTACCTGGGGGCCGTTCGTATCGGCGCTCTCGATGGCTGGCGGTGACGCGCCGTCGCTGGAGGCGCTCGCCGAGGCGGTCGGCGACGGCATCCATGTGACCCGACTCCACTACCTCTCCGTCGTCTCGCCGCGCGACGGGATCATCACGGGCACTACGCGCGACGGCACCTTCCGCATCCGCGGCGGCCGCATCGCCGAGCCGCTCGTCAATCTCCGCTTCACGGTGTCGGTGCCGGAGTTGCTGGGCGAGGTGCTCGGGCTGACGCGGACGCGGCTGCTCACCAGCCAGAGCGACTTTTACGACGAGCGGTTCGCGTTCGGCGCGCTCGTACCGGGTCTGGCGACGGGGCGCTTCGCGGTGACGGGCACCGGGTCGAGTCCCGGGCTCTGACGCTCGGCGCGAGGCGAGGCAGCGCCGCCCGGGGTGCTACTTCAGCAGGTGGAAAAGGCCGACCGTGTCGGCGAAGAAGACGATCCCGATGACAACGGTGACTCGTGTCAGGTTCTTCTCGACGATGTGCGTGCCGCCCTGCGAGCTGGGCGTGAAGCCCATGCCGCCGAAGCCGGCGTCGCGGCCCGAATGCAGCAGCACGAGCACGACCAGGGCGATCGAGACGAGGACGTGCCAGACGGCGAGCGCAGCAAGCATTGCCGCGGCAGGATAGCAGTGGGGGCGCAGGCAGCTGGCGAGAGCGAATAAACTCCACAACTGTTTAGTTGTATTATCTGAGGAGTCCTTTCCCCGACTAGGAGCACTGCAGTGAAGCCGATCG
>JANXXF010000138.1 GCA_025350775.1 Actinomycetes bacterium | reverse complement strand
CATGAATCTCGTTGGTATTGACCGTCAGATCGACACCCTTCACGATCGGGGTACCGTCCTCGAGAGCGACATGCAAGTTCTTCAGTTCCAGAAGTGACACAGTTACGAGGTTCCTTTCCGATACGTCGGATACCGAGGTTTGTCCACCTTTCGGCCAGATTCTACCCGGACCGCACGGGCCGGGAGACTGACGCCGGAACTGGCTTCCTGCACGCTCGCGCTCGCTCGCGCGAGGGTCAGAGAGGGCAGTGCTATCCTCGCTGCATGCCCGGCTGGCTCTCTCCCTGGGAACTGCTCATCCTCCTGGCCGTCGTCCTGCTGGTGTTCGGGCCGAAGCGACTGCCGGAGATGGGCCGCTCGCTCGGAAAGGGCATGCGCGAGTTCAAGAACTCGCTGACCGGCAAGGACGAGCAGAGCGCGCTCGAGGAGCAGGACGAGACCGAGCCGCCGGCCCGGCAGCCCGACTCTGCGCCGCGCGACCGCGACGCCGTCGGCTAGACGGTCGATGGGCGTGTTCTAGCGTGCGCCGGGTCATCTCGGCGGACTGGGTGCTGCCGATCGACGCCCCGCCGATCGCCGACGGTGCCGTCGTGATCGAGGGCGGCCGGATCGCCGCCGTCGGCACCTCGGCCGAGCTCGGCAGCGGCCACCACTACCCGGACGCGGCGATCCTCCCCGGCTTCGTCAACTGCCACACCCATCTCGAGTACGCGGTTTACGCCGGCTTCGGCGATGCGCTCGGCTTCGGCGACTGGCTACAGGTGCACATTGCGCGCAAGCGGCGGCTGGACTGGGACGACACCGTCGCGATCGCCCGCCTCGGCGCTGCCGAGTGCCTCACATCCGGGGTGACCACCGTCGGCGACGCGAGCTACACCGGCGCTGCCGCCATCGCCTGTGCCGAGCTCGGCCTGCGGGCGATCGTCTACCTCGAGGTCTTCGGTGCCGGAGCCGACGGGCTCGCCCGCTTCGACGAGCTGCACGCCCGTATCGAGGGCTCGCTCTCAGAGCTGGTGCGGTTGGGCATCTCGCCACATGCCCCGTACACCGCCGGCGAGGACCTGTACCGGGCCGCCGCCAACCTCGGCCTGCCGGTCGCGACCCACCTCTCCGAGAGCCCGGCCGAGCTGGAGTGGCTCGTCGCCGGCACGGGCCCGTGGCAGTCGCTGGGAGCGTTCCTGCAACCTCCGCTCGGCGAGTCGGGCATCCGCCGGCTGGCCCGGGCAGGGCTGCTGGGCCCGCGGCTGGTGGCGGCCCATTGCGTCCAGGTCGACGCCGAGGAGATCGAGCTGTTGCGCGCCGCCGACGTCGCGGTCGCGCACTGTCCCCGCTCGAACGCCCTGCTGGGATGCGGCGCCGCGCCGCTCGCCGACCTCCTTGCCGCGGGCATCCGCGTCGGCCTCGGCACCGACAGCCCGGCATCAACGCCGTCGTTCGACATGTTCGACGAGCTGCGCGCCGCTGTGTTGACCGCGCGCACGCGGGAGCGCAGACCGGATGCGCTCACGGCGACGGATGCCCTCGCGCTGGCCACGCTCGGCTCTGCGCGCGCCCTCGGCCTCGACGCCGAGATCGGCTCCCTGACACCCGGCAAGCGCGCCGACATCGCGATCGTCGGACTGACGGGCAGCCCGTATCACCCGTGGGAGGATCCGGCCGCCGCAGTCGTGTTCGGAGGGTCGCCGCAGCGTGTCCTCGCGACGGTTGTCGGCGGCGATGTACGCTACGCACCAGGTGATCTGAGTTGGCAAGAGGTGCGACAAACCGCAACAAGGTCGCGAAGCCTGATGCTTCGCCGCCCAAGCGACCCCAACCGGGGCGTACCTCCGCCACCGTCGAGATAGAGAGCCAGCTCTTCTTCTCGCGGATCCGGCGTCGCGCGAAGTGGGTGTTCGTCTTCCTCGCCGTCGTCTTTGTCGGCAGCTTCGTGCTCTTCGGCGTCGGCTCGGGCTCGACCGGCCTGGGCAACATGCTGAACGGCGGGTCGATCTTCGGCGGCGGCAACAACAGCGGCAGGTCGTCGACCCCGGGCATCCGCAAGGCCCAGAAGCTCGTCGCACAGAACCCCAAGGATCCGGCGGCCTACCGCTCCCTGTCCACCGCCTATCAGGCGGCGGGCAAGCCCGACAGTGCTGTCGCCCCGCTGCTGAAGTACTCGGCGCTGCGCCCGCAGGACTCCGACGCGCTGCTCGAGCTCGCGGCCCTCTACGGCGGCACGGCCAGCCGGCTCACCACGAGCGCGCAGGTGCAGCAGCAGCTGCCGCTCGTGCAGGGTGGCAGCGTGTTCAAGCCCGACTCACAGACCGAGCTCGGCAAGGCCCTCGCGACCGATCAGATCGTCGATGCGGCGCAGACGGTGCTTTCGACGAAGATCAGCACCCTCTACACCAAGGTCAACAAAGCGTACGCCGAGCAGGTAGGGGTCTACAAGCAGCTCGTCAGGCTCGACCCGCAGGACAGCAGCCTACTCGTCCAGCTCGCGAACGCCCAGCACCAGACGGGCGACACAGCGGGCGCCATCGCCTCCTACAAGTCCTTCCTCAAGATCTCCCCCGACGACCCTCTCGTCGACGCGATCAAACAGCAGCT
>JANXXF010000027.1 GCA_025350775.1 Actinomycetes bacterium | reverse complement strand
CCTGGTTGTGCGCCGCTTCGACCGGGTGCTGCTCGCGACGACGGCGGCGCTGCTCGCGTACGGCCTCTGGGCGATCGCCGGCATCACCCAACACGACATCCCGGGCAATCCGCGCTACTTCGTCACGCGGCAGCTCGTCTTCGCCGGCGTCGGCGTCGTCGGCTTCGCGGTCATCGCGCTGATCGACACCGACCTCTACCGCCGCCACCATCGCGTCCTCTACGCGGGGCTGCTGGCCATGATGACGATCGTCCTGATCGCTGGCGCCGCCGCCCGCCACTCGCGGCGCTGGATCGACTTCGGGCCCTTCCGCTTCCAGCCGTCGGAGTTCGGGAAGCTGCTGATCGTGCTCGCGCTCGCAGGCTTCCTCGCCGATCGTGGCCGTCGCGGCGAGCGGCGCACGGTGATGATCACGGTCGCGCTCGCGGCCGTGCCGATCCTGCTCGTCTTCCTCCAGCCCGATCTCGGGACGGCCCTCGTGTTCCTGGCCGCGGCCGCGGCCGTGCTGTTCTGCGCTGGCATCCGTTGGTCGTCGGTGGTCGTCCTCTCCCTGCTCGGCGCCCTCCTCGTGCTGGCCGTGCTCTGGCTGCTGCCCGCCGCAGGGGTGCATCTGCTGCACGACTACCAGGTGGCGCGCCTGACCGGGTTCCTGCATCCCGGTCACGATCCGTCTGGCAGCACCTACAACCTCACGCAGTCGATCACGGCGGTCGGCGCCGGCGGCCTCGGCGGCCGCGGCATCAGCGGCGCCACGCAGACGACGTTGAACTATCTGCCCGAGCACGCCACCGACTTCGCCTTCGCGGCGCTTGCCGAGCAGCGCGGGTTCGTCGGCGCCGCCTTGCTGCTCGTGCTCTACCTCATCGTGGTCTGGCGCGGCCTCAGGCTGATGACCGCTGCGCGTGACTCGTTCGCGATGATTGCGGCAGGCGGTATCGTGGTCGCTCTCGTCTTCCAGATCTTCGTGAACGTCGGCATGACCATCGGCATCGCACCCATCACCGGCATCCCGCTTCCCTTTGTCAGCGTGGGCGGCTCGTCGCTGATCGCCAACCTGCTCGCGCTCGGCGTGCTGCAGTCGATCCACGCCCGCGGCCGCACGGGACGCGGACGGAGGCCGTTGCGCTGATGGGGCTCCCGCTGAAGCCGCTCGCGGCCTTCGCGTTGCTCCGCGAGTTCAAGGCGATCTCCGGGGAGTCGGCGAGCCTTGCGGTCGCCGGTTCCGGCGAGCTGGCCGGTGCGTTGCGCCGCGAGCTCGCGCGCGCGGGCGACGCGGGTGCGCTCGTGCCCGGCTGGAAGGGCGCGATCGGGCTCGTCTGGGTGCAGGCCGGGCCGCTCTCGGACGCCGGTCGCACCGAGCTGCGCGCGGCCAACGCCGAACGAGTGCCGATCGTCGCGGTCGTGGTCGGGAGCGCAACGGGTGGTGGCGCCGCCGCCGGCCAGCGGCTCCCGTACGTGCTGGCAACCGACCACGTGCCCGTCGGCCCCGGCGAGCCCTTCCCGGTGCGGGAGATCGCGCTCGCCGTCGGCCGGCGGCTGGGGGAGCGGTCGAGCGGCCTCGCGGCCCGGCTGCCCACCCTGCGCGAGGGCATCTGCGACTCCCTCGTCAAGAACGCCGCCAAGCGCAACGCCATGATCGGCTCGGCGATCCCGGTGCCGGGCGCCGACCTGCCGGTGCTGGCGCTCACCCAGGTCAGGCTCGTGCTGCGCATCGCGCACGCCTACGGTGAGCCGGTCGACACGAAGCGGCTGCCGGAGCTCCTCGGCGTCGTCGTCGGGGGGCTGGGGCTGCGCGGCATCGCCCGCCAGTTCGCCGGCTCGCTCGGGCCTGCCTGGCTCGTCAAGGGCGCTGTCGCCTACGGCGGCACCCGCGCCATCGGCGAGGCCGCGATCAGGTATTTCGAGCGCAGGACGCCGGTGGAGCCGTCTTCCGCGCCGCCATCGCCGTCCGCCGGGTAGGCGCAGTCTGTCCGTCGTGGGTCATACGATCAGGGTATGGGGGATTGCGACGACGCACGTCGCCGGCTGGCCGCCGAGGAGGGGGAGGCGTGGCGGGACTACCTCACGACGATCCGTGGCCGGGCAGGGCAGGAGTACGTCGAGATCGAGTCCTGGGCGTGGTCGCGGCTCAGCCACCGGCTGCGCTCGATTCGCGCCCGGCGCGGCTGGCTTCGTCGCGCCGCGGCGTGATTGCGGTCGCCGGTCGCCGCTCCCCGCTGCGCACTGATACCCTTGGCGCCAAGGCAGCCATGCCCCAAGCTTTCGCCGTTCATACGCTGCGCGACGCGTGCCCCACTCCGGGCCGCGCTGTGCGCGCCGGCGTACATCACATAGGAGACCCCGCTTGCCCCTTCCCTGGTTCCGTCGGAAGAAGTCCGACTCCGCAGCCGACGTGCAGCCCCGCGAGGCCGCCGTCCAGCCCGAGTCCCTCGTAGTACAGCCGCGCGCCACCTCGGCGCCCGCCAGAGACGGAGCTGCCGACGACTTGGCGGCCCAGCACAAGCGCCGCCGCGGCAATCGTGGCGGCAAGGGCCGCCGCAAGCCGGCCGGCGAGGCCGGGGACGTCCCAGCCGCTGGTGCCGGCGCCGAAGCCACCGCTCCCAGGGGCGCGTCCAAGGACGTGCGGGAGCCGCGCGAGCGGGGTGGCCGGGGCGAGGGTCGTGGCCGGGGCGAGGGCGGCGGCAGCGGTGAGGGTCGTGGCCGGGGCGAGGGCCGTGGCAGCGGTGAGGGCGGCGGCAGCGGTGAGGGTCGTGGCCGGGGCGAGGGCAGCGGCGAAGGCCGTGCCAGCGGCGAGGGCCGCAGCAGCCGTGGCCGCGAGCGCGAGCGTGACCCACATCGCGAGGCCGAGCGCCAGCGCCGCAAGCAGCTCCAGCGCCGGGCACCGCTGCCGGCCGCCAAGCGCGAGCTGCTGATCTCCGTCGATGTCGGCGAGCAGCGTGTCGCCGTGCTCGAGGACGGCAAGGTCGCCGAGGTCTACCTCGAGCGCCCCGAGCGCCGCTCGATCGCCGGCAACATCTACAAGGGCATCGTCGACAACGTGCTTCCGGGCATGGAGGCGGCGTTCATCGAGATGGGCCTCGAGAAGAACGGCTTCCTCTACGTCGACGAGATCGTCACGCCCGAGCTGGAGGGGCGCCGCCACGGCAAGAAGATCCAGGATCTGATCCAGCGGGGCGAGGAGATCATCGTCCAGGCGGTCAAAGATCCGATGAAGACGAAGGGTGCGCGTCTCACCACCGAGGTCTCGCTGCCCGGCCGCTTCGTCGTGTTCGTGCCGTACGGCGAGGGCCTCGGTGTCTCCCGCCGCCTCGACGACGACGAGCGCACCCGGCTCAAGGACATCGTCAAGAAGGTCGAGATCCCGACCGGCGGGCTGATCGTACGCACCGCCGCCGAGGGCGCCTCCGCCGAGGACATCGAGCGCGACATCGTCTTCCTGCAGCGGCTGTGGAAGACGATCCAGGCGCGTGCCAAGGGCGCACCGGCGCCGTCGCTGATCTACCAGGAGGCCGAGCTGCCGCTGCGGGTCGTCCGCGATCTCTTCACCGGCGACTTCGAGAGCTGCCTTGTCGACAACGACCAGGCGCTCAAGCGCATCACCGGCTATCTCAAGAAGACCTCGCCGCACATGGCCGAGCGCGTCACGCGCTACAAGGAGGCGCCGCCGCTGTTCGAGGCGTATGGCATCGACGCCGAGATCCGCTCGACGCTCTCCCGCCGCGTCGACCTGCCATCCGGTGGCTACCTCGTCTTCGACTACGCCGAGGCGTTCACGATCATCGACGTCAACACCGGGCGCTTCGTCGGCTCGCGCTCGAAGACGTCGACGCAGCGGCTCGAGGACACGATCGTCAAGAACAACCTCGAGGCCGTCAAGGAGGTCGTCCGCCAGCTCCGGCTGCGCGACGTCGGCGGAATCATTGTCATCGACTTCATCGACATGGCGAACCCGAAGAACCGCCAGGCTGTCGAGGAGGCGCTGAAGAACGAGCTCGAGCGCGACCGCACCAAGACCTACGTCGTCGAGATCTCGCCGCTCGGACTCGTCGAGATGACGCGCCAGAACGTCACCGACGGCCCGCGCGAGCTGCTGACGAAGAAGTGCCCGACGTGCAGCGGCGACGGCATCGTCGTCTCCGAGACCACTGCTGCGGTCGACGCCGAGCGACGCCTCCGCGCCCTCGCCACTGGATCCAAGAGCGCCGTCTTCAAGGTCGAGCTGAACGCCCGTGTGGCCAGCATCCTGATCGGCTCCGGGGCCCAGCGCCTCAAAGAGATCGAGGCGGCCACAAAGCGCCGCTTTCTGATCGTCGGCCGTGACGGCATCCATACCGATCACTTCGCGCTCATTCAGGAAGGCACCGTCGAGCAGCTGCTGCCGGCACCGCCGATCGCGGAGGGCGCCTCGGTCGAGCTGAAGCTCGTCGAGCTCGGCCTCTACGACGCGCAGGCGGGCATCGCCAAGCTGGACGGCGTCACGTATGTCGTCGCCGAGGCTGCACGCCTCGTCGGCAAGAAGGTCACCGCCCGGGTCGAGCGCTACCTGGACGGGGTCGCCTACGCGGTTCTGCTCGACCCGGCGCCGAAGCGCGCGTTGGAGCCGATCACCGCCGAGAGCGAGGCCGAGAAGCCGACGCGGCAGCCGCGGCGCAAGGCCGTTACCGTCGCCAGCGGCGAGGGCGCGGATGGCGAGAGCGAGCTCGACGGCGACGAGGCCGACGCTCTTGCCGATGGCGACGAGCTGGATGCAATTGCCGCTGGTGACGCCGAGGCCGACGTCGAGGCCGACGTCGATCCCGCGGGCGAGTCCGACCCGGTCGAGCTCGGCCCCGACGGCCTGCCGCGCAAGAAGCGCACGCGGCGTGGCTCGCGTGGCGGCCGTGGCCGCTCGAAGCGCCCGGCCGGCGAGGGCGGCGAGGCCGCCGCCGCCGACGGAGCCGGCGAGCCCGCCGAGAGCGAAGGCGAGGCGCCCACGACTGCTGTCGCTGCCTCCGCCGCACGCCGCGCCGCTGACGGGCCTGCCGGCGAGACCGACGAAATGACGCCCGCCCGGGCCCCGCGCCGCCCGCGCATCCACGTTCCCGGGCCCGAGGTGGGGCGCCCGCAGGACGGCCCCGTCGTCGCCGACGGCACGGCGCCGGTCGAGACTGCGAGCGCGCTCGCGATCGCTCCGCTCCGCGTGGGCGCCGTGGCCGCGGCCGCGGACGCCGCAGCGGAGGCCGCAGGCGAGGTCGAGGGTGAGGGTGAGGGCGATGGCGCCGCCTTCGAGCTCGGCCCCGACGGCCTGCCGCCCAAGAAGCGCACCCGGCGCGGCTCCCGCGGCGGCCGTGGCCGCACGAAGCGCCCTGTCGGCGAGGCCGGCGCCGACGGCGACACGCTCGAGGATGACGCCGAGGGCCACGACGG
>JANXXF010000001.1 GCA_025350775.1 Actinomycetes bacterium | reverse complement strand
GCGGCCGAGCCCGGCGTCGCCGTGGTCGTCGTCTCGTCGTTCGTCGAGACGGCGCCGTGGGGCTACGCCGACCAGCCGTGGTTCCTCAACGGCGTCTGCGCCGTCGAGACGGAGCTCGGCCCGCGGGAATTGCTCACGCGGCTGCTCGCGGTGGAGCAGCGGCTCGGGCGCAGCCGCGGCGACGGCCCGCGCTTCGGCCCGCGCAGCATCGACCTCGACCTGCTCGTCCATGGCGACCTGGTGGTGAGCGAGCCGGGCCTCGAGGTGCCCCATCCGCGGCTTGCCGAGCGCCGGTTCGTGCTGGCCCCGCTCGCCGAGCTCGACCCCGCCCTGATCGTTCCGGGACACGGCCCGGTGGCCGACCTGCTCGCGGGCGTACAATAGCTCGATCATGTCGCATCTCGATGAGCTCGACGAGTTCGAGGCCGAGCTGGAACTCCGCCTCAAGCGGGAGTACACGGCTGTCTTCGGCCTGTTCCGCTACTGCGTTCTGACGCAGGATGCCACGTACCTCTGCAACAAGCTCGACCTCCAGTACGTGCCGCAGCCGAGCTACCCGTTCTTCCATCTCAAGATGGAGGACGTCTGGGTCTGGGACAAGAACCGCCCGACCCGGATCATCCCTCGCGCCGAGGTCTACACCTCCGGTGACGTGACGGTGGAGGAGCTGCGCGGCGACGGCGACGATCCGAAGCTGACGGCAGAGGCGCTCGCCCAGAAGATCGGCGAGGCCTTCCCCAACGACGACGAGCTGTAGACCAGCCGGGAGTGGCTTCCGCCGCGATGCTGCTCGCGATCGACGTCGGCAACACCCAGACCGCCCTCGGCCTGTACGACGGCGAGCGGATGGTGGAGAGCTGGCGGATCGCCACCGAGCGCCATCGCACCGGCGATGAGCTCGGCGCCCTGATGGCGCGCTTCGTCGAGCTCGAGGAGCTCGACGGCGTCGTCGTCTCGACGACGGTGCCGCAGCTCGTGCGCGAGTACACCCACTTCGTCGAGCGCTACGCCCCGGGGGCGACGCTGCTCGTCGTCGGCCCGGGCACCCGCACCGGGATCGCGATCCGCTACGACGACCCGCGCGAGGTGGGGCCCGATCGCATCGTCAACGCGCTGGCCGCCCGCGAGAAGTACGGGGCGCCCTGCATCGTCGTCGACTTCGGCACGTCGACCAACTTCGACGTCGTCTCGGCGGCCGGCGAGTACGTCGGCGGCGTGCTCGCGCCCGGGATCGAGATCTCGATGGACGCGCTCTTTGCGCGCGCGGCGCGGCTCTTCAAGGTCGACTTCGTGGCGCCGCCGACCGTGATCGGCAAGACGACCGCAACCGGGCTGCAGTCGGGCTTCGTGTACGGGTTCGCCGGCCAGGTCGACGGCATCGTCGAGCGCATTCGCGAGGAGCTGGGGGTCGAGGCGCGCGTCATCGCGACGGGCGGCCTGGCGCACCTCGTGGCGCCGCACGCGCGGACGATCGGGGAGGTCGACCCGTTCCTGACGCTCGACGGGTTGCGGCTCGTGTGGGAGCTACGGGAGTAGCGGCTCTGGCTGCAGCCCCGGCTGCGGCAGCGGCCCCGGCCCCGGCGGCGACCCGGCCGGTGGCTCGGGCGGCAGGAACAGCTTCAGCAGCAGCCCCGCGGTCGCCGCGCACCCGGCGGTGAGGGCCCACAGCGGCTCCCAGCGGTCGGTGGCCTGGGAGATGTAGCCGAAGAGCGGCGGCACGGCGACCGCGCCGGCGAAGACCATCGTCATCACCGTGCCCGAGGCGTGCCCGACGGTGCCGCGCGCCGCGCGGTCGGCGATCACGCCGAGGAACGCGCCGTTCCAGCCGATCAGGGCGGCTCCCGTGAGGGCGGCGACCGGCCAGACGACCGCCACGGGCAGGTCGGCTGCCAGCAGCCCGCAGCCGACGGTCGCCAGCACCGCCGCCAGCATCAGCGAGCGGGCGCGCCAGCCCGGCCGGTCACTCAGCCAGCCCCACAGCAGGCGCCCGGCGACGCTGCACGCCGTCGCTGCGGCCAGAGCGATGCCGGCCGCCGCGTGGCTGAAGCCACGGCCCTCGTTGAGGTACAGGACGAGGTACGAGAGGAACGACCACTGGCCGCCCGCCATCAGGAAGCCGAACGCGCCCAGAGCGATCCAGGTGCGCCGTGGCGGCGCGCTGTCCCGGCCGGCGGTGCCGCCGGCCGCGTCGATCGTGGCGGTGCGGCGCAGCGGCCCGGTCGTGGCCGCTACGACGACCGACACGAGCCCCGTCAGCAGGAACGCCCAGCGCCACGAGAGCCAGCCGGCGACGGACGGCAGCACGAGCCCGGCGAGGAAGCTGCCGATCGGCATGCCCGCCTGCTTCACCGACATGAAGAAGCCGATGCCGCCCTGCATGCGGCCGGCGATCGCGACGTTGGTCGGTGGCCCGACCGCGCCGTAGGCCACGCCCAGTAGCAGCGTTCCCACCATCAGCACCCAGCCGCGCGGCGCCCCGGCCTGGATCGCCGCACCGGCGGCGATGCCGACCAGCGCCAGCACGAGCACGCGCCACGGGCCGAGCCGGTCGGTGAGGCGCCCGGCCGGCCGCGAGGCGAGCGCCGCACCCAGCGTGACCAGTGCCGAGACCATGCCGATCTCGGTGCGCGAGAAGCCGAAGGCGTCCTTCAGGTCGGGGGCGAGGACGCCGATGGCGACGCCTGCGAACGCCGCCGCCCCGAGCGAGGCGAGCGAGATGCTGAGGACGGTGCGTGCGCGCGGCGGCCCGGCCTCGCCCGGCCGGACATGGCCGCTGACCCTCTGCACCGGTGCTAGCCGCCGCCGTAGATCGAGATCGGCAGATCGAGCAGCCTGCCCTCGGCCTCGGGCAGCTCGGCCTCGAGCCACTCGACCAGCGGGCGGGCGCCGGGGGCCGCGGCATAGAGGCGCCGGATGACCTCGTCGGTGTCGTCGAACTGCGTCAGCTCGGACTTGACCGGGCGGGGGAAGCGGCCGCGGCCGAGGTACCAGCCGTAGAACTTCTTGAGGAAGCCGCCGGCGCGACGAGCGCCCAGCTCGCGCACGGTCTCCTGGATGAACACGATGAGCTCGGCGGCCACCTCCTCGCGCGTCGGCTCGACCGTGGCATCGCCCTCGATGATCTCGCGCAGCGCCCACGGGTTCCCCTGCGCGGCGCGCCCGACCATCACGGCTGCGCAGCCGGTGGTGGCGAGCACGGCGTGGGCGCGGGCCTGCGAGCTGATGTCGCCCGAGGCGATCACGGGGACGTCCACGAGGGTGACGAGCTCGGCGGTGAGGGCGTGGTCGGCCCAGCCGGTGTACATCTGCTTCGCAGAGCGCGGGTGGAGCGTCAGCGCGGCGGCGCCGGCCTGTACGAGGCGCGGCCCGACGGCGAGCGCCGTGCGTGACCCGTCCTCGACGCCACGGCGCATCTTCACGGTCACCGGCACGTCGACGGCCGACGCCACCGCGTCGACGATGCGGCACGCCAGCTCCGGGTCGTCCAGCAGGGAGCAGCCCGCGCCGGTCTTCGTCACCTTGCGCACGGGGCAGCCGAAGTTCATGTCGACGATGTCGGCGCCGGCGTCGGCGACCATGCGGGCGGCCTTCGCCATGATCGTCGGGTCGGAGCCGAAGATCTGCACGGCCAACGGCTTCTCGTCGGTCGCGATGCGCAGGTAGTCGAGCGTGCGGTCGTTGCCGTGGTGGAGGCCGGCGCAACTCACCATCTCCGAGCAGACGAGACCGGCGCCGAAACGGCGGCCCTGGCGACGAAACGCCTGCACGCTGACGCCGGCCATCGGGGCGAGCACGAGGCGCGACGGCACCTCGACGGCGCCGATCCACCAGGCCGAGCGCAGGTCAGGGAAGGCTGCGGTGTCCACGGCGATCGAGTGTACCGAGCGCCTGCCTCCGCCTCTGTTGCCGTCGACCGACGGTTGTCAGTACAATCTCCGCCCGCTGACGCCGCCCGGTCGTCGGTGTTTCGAATCGTTTCTCAGCAGGTCAGGAGGCCCGAGCAGTGAAGGAAGTCATCCTCACGCGGGAGGGGTACGAGAAGCTCACGGCGGAGATCGAGTATCTCCAGACCGAAAAGCGCCGCGAGATCGCGGAGCGCATCCGCGTCGCGCGCGAATTCGGTGACATCGCGGAGAACGCCGAGTACGACGACGCCAAGAACGAGCAGGCCATGCTCGAGCACCGCATCGCGACGCTCGAGGAGCGCCTCGTCGAGGCGCGTGTCGTTGCCGAGGACGAGATCTCAACCGACGTCGTCTCGATCGGCTCGACGGTGCGGCTGAAGGACGTCGAGGGCAAGAGTACGGTCGAGTACCACATCGTCGGCTCGGCAGAGGCGAACCCGGAGGAGCGCAAGCTCTCGAACGAGTCGCCGGTGGGGCGCGCCATCATGGGCCGCAAGAAGGGCGAGACAATCGAGGTGAACGTGCCGCGCGGCACGATGAAGTTCAAGATCCTCGAGATCAAGCTCGCGTAGGGCGCAGCTCGACGAAGCCGGCGGCGCTGAAGTCGCCGTCGAAGGCCAGAGCTCGGGTGATTCCGAGCGACCGCATCACCGCGAAGCTCGTGGCGTCAACGTGCGAGTAGGGGCGCTCGTCGTGCCGGCGGAGCCAGTCGATCGCCTCCCCGTCGATCTCCTCGTCGACGTGGAGGACGGTGACGCGGGGGCTGCGCTCGAGCCGGTCGAGGAATGAGGTCGCGCCCCGGTGCGTGAGCCGGCGACGCAGGAGGACGGTCCAGGTCTCGCCTCGCACCAGCGTCGTCGTCGTCCAGCCCTCGTTCGCGTACTCGCGCAGCAGCCGTGCCGCGTCAGCGCGTCGCGAGTCACCGACGAGGCTGAGCGCTACCCAGAACGAGGTGTCGACGAAGATCACCCGATCGGCCCGTAGACGACGTCGTCGACGGTCTCGCCGGGTAGGAGGCCGCCGTCGTAGGCGCCGACCATCAGCCAGAGCGGATCCTCCTCGAGCGGCGGGAACGGGACGGTGTTCAGCCGCACCAGGCGGCGCAGCAGCGCGGCCTTGGAGACGCCCTCGCGGAGCGCCGCCTGCTCGAGGGCGACGTCCAGCTCGGGCTCGATCATGAACTGCAGGCGCTTCATCCGGGCGATAGTGACGCCAGTATTGCAAAGGTGGTGTAACAATTCTGCCCCGGCACTGCGACGGCCATACTTCGGGGCCGATGAGCAGCCTGCCCAAGCGCTTCCCCGACCGCGACGCGACCGCCGCCGTCCGTGCCGCGGTCGAGCATCTCGAGCCCGGCGCGTATCTCGACATCGCCGACGGCACGCAGGAGCGGCGTCGTCTGGCCGGCCGGGTCATGGCCCGCCGAGACATGGGCAGCGCCGTCTTCCTCGACCTCGTCGACCGCTCGGGCCGGCTCCAGCTCGCCTTCCTCCGGAAGGAGGTGGCGAAGGCGATCGACGTCAAGCTCGGCGACGTGATCGGCGTCGAGGGTGTTCCTGGCAAGACGCGCCGTGGCGAGCCGACGCTGTTCTGCGAGGAGGCGCCGCTGCTGCTCTCCCCGATCGCCACGTCGCTGCCGGACACCTTCCACGGCATGACCGACGTCGAGGCGCGCTACCGACGCCGCCACCTCGACCTGCTGATGAACGACGAGGTGCGCGGCGACTTCGTCGTCCGTAGCCGGATGATCTCGGCGATCCGTCGCAACCTCGACGGCGACGGCTTCCTCGAGGTCGAGACGCCGGTGCTCCAGCCGCGCTACGGCGGCGCCTTCGCCCGGCCGTTCACGACGCACCACAACGAGCTCGACCGCGACTTCTACCTGCGCATCGCCACCGAGCTCTACCTCAAGCGGCTGATCGTCGGCGGCCTGGAGCGGGTGTACGAGCTCGGCAAGGACTTCCGCAACGAGGGCGTCTCGTTCAAGCACAACCCCGAGTTCACGATGCTCGAATGGTACGAAGCGTACGCCGACTACCGCGACACGATGGTGCGAGTCGAGAATCTCGTCGCCGACGTGACGCGCGAGGTGCTGGGGACGACCGTCGTGCAGTTCCGCGGCAACGAGATCGACGTGAAGGCGCCATGGCGCCGGCTGAAGTTCGCCGACGCGCTGGAGGAGCACGGCCTCTGGACGCGCGACGAGGCCGACCTGCGCCGCCGCCTCACCGAGCGCGGCATCGACTGCTCGAAGGATCCGACCTGGGCGAAGCTCGCCGACCACGCCCTCTCGCAC
>JANXXF010000467.1 GCA_025350775.1 Actinomycetes bacterium | reverse complement strand
CCCGGGCTACTTCACCCTCGAGACGCTGAAGGACGACACGATCGTCGGCATGATCTCGGTGAACGCGAGGACGGGTGCCGTCTGGCCGCACTGGTGGCACGGAGCGTTCGTGACAATGACCAAGTGAGTCGCGACGCGGCGGATCTGATCGGTGAGACGGGCGGGCAACAGCCCGCCCGTCTGCGCGCTCTCGTCGTGGACGACGAGGTGCCGCTGGTGGGCCTCGTGACCGCCTACCTGGAGGCCGAAGGCTTCGACGTGACTGCCGCCTACGACGGCGAGCAAGCAGTCCGGCTCGCCCGCGAGCACGCCCCCGACGTGATCGTGCTCGACGTGATGCTCCCCGGAATCGACGGGATCGAGGCGTGCCGTCGGATCAGAGCGTTCAGCGACGCGTACATCGTGATGCTCACCGCGAGAGCGGAAGAGCTAGACAGGCTCCTGGGCCTCTCGATCGGCGCCGACGACTACCTGACGAAGCCGTTCTCGCTCCGCGAGCTGACGGCACGCATCCGGGCGATGCTGCGCCGGCCTCGCAGCACGGCCGACTCGACACTGCCGCGACGTTTCGGCGAGCTCACGATCGATGCTGCGGCGCGCGAGATCACGCTCGCCGGCGCCACCGTCGAGCTGACGCCGATCGAGTTCGACCTTCTCGACGCGCTCTCGGAGAGCCCGCGGCTGGCGTTCAGCAGGCGCCAGCTGCTCGATCGCGTCTGGGAGCCAGGCTGGTTCGGCGATGAGCACGTCGTCGACGTCCACATCGCAAACCTGCGGGCGAAGCTCGCCGACGACCCGCGCGACCCCCGCTACGTGAAGACGGTGCGCGGAACCGGCTACCGGATGGGCGCGGGCTGATGCGTGCGCGCCTGCGGAGAAGTCTCACGGCGAAGCTGCTGGCGGCGGAGCTCCTCATCGTCCTCGCCGGCAGCGGCACGCTCCTGCTGGTCTCCCTCGCCATCGGGCCGGGCATCTTCCGCAACCACGTCCATGAGGTGCTCAAAGCCATCCCGGCCGACGTTGCGCACCATCTCGACATCGCGTTTGCGGAGGCCACGATCGTCGCGCTCGGGATCGGCATCGCCGCAGCAATCGCCACGGCGATCGCGGTCAGTGCCGTCGTCTCGGTCCGCATCGTCCGGCCGATCGGCTCGCTCGCTGAAAGTGCACAGCGAGTTGCCCAGGGCGCCTACGACACCCGGGTCGCGATTACCGGTGACGATGAGCTGGCCCGCCTTGGCAGCGCGTTCAATCAGATGGCCGGCGCGCTCTCCTCGGCCGAGAGTCGACGGCGATCGCTGCTGACCGACCTGGCCCATGAGCTCCGTACACCGCTTGCGACGATCGGCGGGTACGTCGAAGGGCTCGCCGATGGCGTCGTCAGGCCCGAGCCGGCGACCTGGGCAGCGCTACAGGTCGAAGTGAGCCGCCTGGGACGGCTCGTCGACGACCTGAACACAGTCTCGCGGGCCGAGGAGCGCCAGCTCGACCTCCGGCTCGTCCGCGTCCGGCCCGGCGCCCTCGCCGAGGCTGCGATCAGGGCGGCTGCCCCGCTCTACGCCGCCAAGGGCGTAGTGCTCGCGCACGACGCGGCCGGCGGACTCCCCGAGGTCGAGGTCGACCTCGACCGGATCGGCGAGGTGCTGGGCAATCTGCTCGAGAATGCGCTGCGCCACACCCTGGCCGGCGGACGGGTTGGGGTGACTGAACGGCGGAGCGCCAGCGGGATCGAGTTGGTTGTGAGCGACGATGGCGAGGGCATCGCGGCCGAGCATGTGGCGAGGGTGTTCGAGCGCTTTTACCGGGCCGATCCTGCGCGCAGCCGAGCCGGTGGCGGCAGCGGCATCGGCCTGACGATCGCCCGTGCCATCACCGAGGCCCAGGGGGGGCGCATCCACGCGGAGAGCGCCGGGCCAGGCCAGGGCAGTACCTTCACCGTCTGGCTGCCGGCGGCGCGCTAGCTGCCACCTCGCCGGCCGGTTAGCCGGCGTGATGGCTGGCGTGTCCGGCCGGCAGCTGGACGCCGGGCTGCGCAGGCCGCGCTGGGCCGCCGGTGATCAGCGGCGCGATGACCAGTGCGGACAGGGCGAACATCACCGCGAACGCAGCGATTGCCAGAGCCGGGGCCACCCACGTGTGGAAGCGGCGGTAGAGGCGGCGTAGCATCGGAATCGACAGCGCGAGCCCCAGGGTGAAGAAGAGCACCTTGCCACCGAGCCCCGCCAGCAGCGCCGCCCCCGCGAGCGGGCCGACGTGATGGAGAACGTGTGGCGAAAGCCCGGCGAGAACACCCCAGGCCGCGACGATCGCAGCCCAGACCCGTCCCGCGATCTCCCGGCGCGGCTCGACCGCGGTCGCCGTATCGGCCGCCGCGCTCATCGCCGGTCACGCCCCGCTCGGGATGTCGGCGAGCAGGGCTGCCGGCTTTACGTACATCACGCGGTACGGCGCGAGCCAGTAGTCGCGGTACCAGACGACCTTGCCCCGGTCGATCAGCACGAAGGCGTGCCCCGGGGTGTTG
>JANXXF010000462.1 GCA_025350775.1 Actinomycetes bacterium | reverse complement strand
GCCGCCGCCGCCGCCGCCCTACGGCGCCGCCACGACCTCCACCGGCGCGCCCAGCGCGATCTCACCGTCGCCGAGGATGTCGGCGCGCAGGCCGCCACGGTCGACGAGGCCGCGCAGCACTCCCGGCTGTGTCAGCTCCTCCAGGTGGGCGCAGGGCGGGCACAGCCGCTGCCCGTAGCACTCGACATCGCCGACGCGGAACCGCTTGCCCACTAGCTCGTTGAGGCGGATGCCGCGCGTCACGACGTTGCGGCGCGCGTCGGCCGGGCTCAGCACCAGGCCGGTCTCGTTCGCCAGCGCCTCGAGCGCCTCGGCCTCGACCAGCGTCAACGCCTGGCCGGTCTTGTCCGGCAGGTAGAAGAAGCCGGAGCCCTCGAGGTAGCGGTCACCCTCCAGCCCGCGCCCGGCGTGGGCGCGCACGCGCTCCACCATGCCGGCCGGCCCGACGTAGATCCCGACGACCGTGCCCGTTGCGCTCATGTGACCTGACCCTTTCGTGGTGGTTGCTGAAGCTCCAGGATGATGCCCTCGACCGCTGCCGGGGTGAGCGCCGCCAGGTCGGCGAGCACGAGGTCGGCGAGCGCCAGCGCCTCGGCCCCGGGCGGGTACGAGTGGTTCGGGATGACGAGCACCCGCAGCCCCGCGGCCCGCGCCGAGCGGATGCCGGCATGCGAGTCCTCGACGGCGACCGCACGCTCCGGGGCAACGCCGATGCGCCGGCACGCCTCCTGGTAGACGTCGGGCGACGGCTTCCCGCGCGCCACCTCCTCGGAGGAGACGACGGCAGCGAAGCGCGGCGCCAGCCCCGACAGCTCCAGCACCAGCTCGATCAGCACGCGGTTCGACGACGACGCGACCGCCAGCGTGTAGCCGGCGGCCGCCATCCGCTCGACCGCGGCGACGGAGCCGGGGATCAGCGGCAGCTCCGCCCGGTAGCGGGCGATCAGGCGGCGCACGACCTCCTCGTTGATCGCCGCGGGCGGCCCGGGCACGCCGAGGCTCTCCATGAACGCCGACCACTCGGGCGCGCTCATGCCCATCATCGTCCGCTGCGCGGCCGCGTCGTAGCGCGCGCCCACCTCGCGGGCCAGCGCCTCGCGCACCTCGTCCCACAGCTCCTCGGTCTCGATCAGGACGCCATCCAGGTCGAACACGACTGCCTCGATCACTCCGTCGTCCCTCCGCTGTGGACGAGCGCGCGCTCTGCCGGGCCGGTCTCGGCGGCCGTGACCTCCGCGATGAAGAGGGAGTGGTCGCCCGCCGCGTGCTCGGCGACGGTGACGCAGTCGAGCCAGCCGGCGGCACCCGCGAGCTGCGGCGGCAGCCCCTCGCGGCCCTCGCGCAGCGCGATGCGGTGCCACATCGCGATCGGCGGCACGCCACGCGCGAAGTGGGCCGCCAGCCGGGTGCCCGTCTCGCCCGCCGGCAGGTACGAGACCGCGAAGGCGCCGGCGCCGCGCAGGATCTCGTGCAGCGCCGCCTGCCGGGCCACCGCGACGCCGATCAGCGGCGGCTCCAGCGAGAGTGACACGAGCGCCGACACGGTCAACCCGAGCCGCTCGCCATCGTGGTCGACGGTGACCACAGCCACGCCCGCGGGCACGCGGCGGTAGACGGCGCGGAGATCGTCGGCGGCTGCCATCCCGGCATCGTATTGACCTTGAACTCCCGCCGGGTGCTCGTTACATTAGGCGCATGACACTCCGCGCCGCTGTCGCCGCCACCGCTGCCGCCGCCGGCCTCGTCGCCGTCGTCGCGGTCGCCACCTCCACTGCCTCCGCCGCCCCGGCGGCGTTCACGCCGAAGACGCTGGCCGGCGCCTGGACGGGCTCCTGGAAGAACCAGACCTTCGGCTCGACCGGAGCTGCCGCCCTCACCGTCGCCGCCACCGGCGACCGGCTGACCTTCGCCTTCGACCTCGGCGGCGGCGTCTTCGGCTGCACCGACCCGGCCGGCGAGAGCACGAAGCCGATCGGCAAGGGCGCCGGCGCCAACGCCTGGAGCGCCAAGGGCTTCACCATCCAGGGTGCCTCGAAGGCGCTCGGCACGGTGAAGATCGTCTACGACGACGCGAAGCGGTCGCTCGTCGGCAGGGGCTCGAACCCGCCCTGCCGCGCGGGACTGACCTGGAAGATCGCCGGCACCTTCGCCGCGACGACCTTCAATGGCACCGTTGCCATCGCCCTCCCGGATGGGACGAAGGCGACCAGCGTGCTCAGCCTGAAGCGGGGGTAGGGCCGGCGCAGGCCTCGGGCGCTACCCGGCGTCGGTGTCGTCATCGTCATCGTCGTCGTCCAGCTCGTCGGCGAGCAGGGCGAGCGCGAGCGTGCGCCAGGCCCGGTCGGGGTCGGCGCGCAGGGCGTGGAGCCGCGCCCCCAGCTGCGGGAGGCCGGCGACCAGGTCTGCGACCTCCTCGAGCGCGGCGACCAGCTCCGCCCGCTGGGCGGGCGCGTCGAGATCGTCGGCGAGCGCGGTGACGGCGCGGCCGTCGAGGTCGAGGCCGCGCCTGGGGTCGCCGCCCGTGGCGAGCAGCAGGACTGCCCGACGCAGGGCACCGTGCAGCTCGTCCTCGTCGAGCAGCACGTCCTCATGCACGAGATAGACGAGCGCGACATCGGCGCCGGGATCCTCGCCCGCGGCCACCGCCTCCTCGAGCTGGCCGAGCCAGGCCCCGAGCGCGTCGTCGCCCACTACAGGTCGACCGGCTCCAGCGCGCGCAGCCGGCCGGCGATGATGATCTCCTCGGCCTCGGCCCGGTTGCCGAAGCCACGCGTCTCGGTCTTGCCCGCCTCGAGATCCTTGTAGACCTGGAAGAAGTGCTCGATCTCGTCGCGGAACTCGGGCGCGATGTCGTGGATGTCGTGGACGCGCATGAACGCCGGGTCCTTCAGCGGCACGCAGAGGATCTTCTCGTCGGGGCCCTTCTCGTCGGTCATGTGGAAGACGCCGACGGGGCGCGTGCGGATGCGGCAACCGGGGAAGGTCGGGTCGCCCACCAGCACGAGTGCGTCCACCGGGTCGCCGTCCTCGCCCATCGTCCCCTCGATGAAGCCGTAGTCGGCCGGATAGCTCATCGAGGTGAAGAGACGGCGGTCGAGAACGATCGCTCCGAGCTCCGCGTCGAGCTCGTACTTGTTGCGCGAGCCACCGGGGATCTCGACGAAGACGATGACGGGCTCGGGCGGCACGGACACATGGTAGCCAGTGGGCGGGGTAGGTTTCGACAGATGGCTCGTGCGCTAGCGGTACTGCTTCTCCTCGTGGCAACTCTGGCCGCCGTGGCGCTGCCGGCGCGCGCTATCGCGCCGCGTACCGAGGCAGGCCCGTTCCGCATCGACCAGAGCACCATCGGGCGCGCCACGCTGGGCAGGACGGCGGCGTTCTACCGGAGCGCCTATGCGAGCCAGGGCATCCGTACCGTCCGCGACGGCGACTTCGACCGGCTGCTCTTCGACGACTGGCACCTAGAGGTGCTGTTCCGCCCCGGCGGCACGACCGCCGTGGGCGTCATCACCTGGGCGGCACGCGTGACCACGGGGCTCGGTGTCGGCCCGTGCTCGCTCGCGACCACCCTCACCCGCGCGTACGGCCTGCGGCTCGAGCGGGTCGCCCAGGGCAAGAGCCTGAGCGCGTACCGGCTCGGCCGGCTCGTGTTTGTCACCGGCAGCGACGGCTTCGTGCGCAGCGTCGGCCTGCTGGCGCCTGGCATCTCGA
The DNA here is from genome assembly GCA_025350775.1 of Actinomycetes bacterium. Classification (GTDB taxonomy): domain Bacteria; phylum Actinomycetota; class Thermoleophilia; order Gaiellales; family Gaiellaceae; genus CANFDS01. The sequence goes on along the minus strand of JANXXF010000462.1, from coordinate 209 downwards.
TCGTGCCCGTGCTGACCGCGCCGGCGTGTGGCTCGGCGTCCGTCGGCTGAGCGCCGCTCGCCCGGGCGGGCCGCGACGCCGCTGCGCTAGTAGTTGTTCTTCTCGATCAGCTCGATGCGGTACTGGTCGGGATCGCGCACGAAGCACAGCAGCGAGCCGCCTTCGCGGATGCGGTACGGCTCCCGCTCCGGCTGGATGCCCTGCTCGGC
>JANXXF010000461.1 GCA_025350775.1 Actinomycetes bacterium | reverse complement strand
CGATCGTGATCCACTCGGAACAGCACGTCGGCGGCCAGTTCATCAACGAGATCGGCGGGTATAACGTGCGGCAGCCCCTCTTTTCCGAGGTGGAGCTGCCCGACGTCAGACCCGCGACCAGTGCCGTCCCCGTAGCGGCGGTCGTCGCGTAAGGGAGGAACTGCGAATGCTCGTCATCACGCGCAAAGCCGGAGAGCGGATCTGTTTGGGTGATGAAGTGACCATCACGGTCATGGAGATCTCCGGCTCGACCGTTCGCATCGGCATCGACGCCCCGGCCGAGATCCCGATCTACCGTCACGAGATCTGGGCCGCGGTGAAGGAAGAGAACCGCGCAGCCGCGCAGGCGAGCATCCGAGACCTCCCCTCCTCGAAGTCGCCGCCCCACAGCTCCTAGCTCGGAAAGGAACCGTCCCCTTGTCACTTCGCATTCAGAACAACGTCGAGGCGTTCAACGCCCACCGCCAGCTGACCCACACCTCCGAGATGCAAGCGAAGGCGATGGAGAAGCTGTCGTCCGGCTTCCGCATCAACCGCGCCGCCGACGACGCGGCCGGACTCGCGATCAGCGAGAAGCTGCGCGCCCAGATCTCCGGCCTCGATCAGGCCGCCCGCAACTCGCAGGACGCCATCTCGCTCGTGCAGACGGCTGAAGGCGCGATGGCCGAGGTGCACACCATGCTCCAGCGCGTCCGCGATCTCGCCGTCCAGTACAACAACGGCACGCTGTCCAGCTCCGACAAGACCGCCATCACCGACGAGGTGAGCCAGCTCTGCGCCGAGGTCAACCGCATCGGCGCCGACACCAAGTTCAACGGCATCTCACTGCTGACGGGCTCGGCCAGCATCACCTTCCAGATCGGCGCCGAGGCCGGCCAGACACTCGCCGTGACCGGCGTCAACATGTTCGGCGCCGGCAGCTCGTACAAGATCGACTCGGCGATCTTCAGCTTCTCGGGCACGGTCAACCTGTCGAACATCGACACGGCGATCTCGAACGTCTCGAACGCCCGCTCGACCTTCGGCGCAGTGCAGAACCGGCTCGAGCACACGCTCAACAACCTCGCCTCCTACCAGGAGAACCTCCAGGCCTCCGAGTCGCGCATCCGCGACGTCGACATGGCCAAGGAGATGGTCAACTTCACGAAGCTGCAGATCCTCTCGCAGGCCGGCACCGCGATGCTGGCGCAGGCCAACCAGTCGTCGCAGGGCGTGCTGACCCTGCTCAGAGGGTAAGAACTCATTTCGAGCGTGACGCGGCCGGGCGGGTGAGCCCCCGGCCGCCGCCGTCTCCGAGGCCCCGCCGGCGGGCGCGGGCACGCATTACTATCGCCGCACGAGTTCCTCGACAGGGAGGCCCGGGTGCGGGAGAGGTCGTTCTACGAGCAGACGGTCGCGGCCTACATGGCCGCTGTGGACAGCCTCGACCCGGATGCGGTGATGGAGTTCTTCGGCGAGGATCCGATCCTCGTGATCGAGCCGGCGGGCCTCGTGCTGCGAGGCCGCGGCGAGGTGCGCGGCGCGCTGGCGCACCTGCTGAGCGACTCGGTGGGCATGCGGCACGAGATCCTGCGCCTAATCGTCGACCGCGAGCAGAGCCGGGTCGCCGTCGAGCTGAACTTCGGCAATACGACGAAGGCGGGCGTCACGACTGTCCTGCACGACTCGACGCACATCCACCTGGACGCGGACGGCAGGTTCACGAAGGTGCAGTTCTGGCTGGGGCACGACCTAGGATGACTCTCACGCGCGAGCGGATCGTCGAGGCCGTGCAGCACTACTTCGCCACGGTCGACGCCGGGGACGTCGAGGCCACGGTCGCGTGCTTCGCGCCGGACGCCTGGCTGCGCTGCGAGAACATCGACCAGGAGTTCAGCGGCCACGCCGCGATCCGGGAGTTCTACGGGCGCAGCGCCGGCCTCACCACCGGCATGCTCCACGAGGTGCACGGGGTCGTCGTGGACTGCGAGGCGGGCCGGGCCGCCTGCGAGCTCCGCTATGCGGACACGCTGCAGGACGGCACCGCGTACGACATGGACAACTGCAACTTCTTCGACCTCGATGCCGAGGGCCGGTTCACGCGCGTCCACTTCTGGCTCGGCGCCGCGCCCTGAGAGCGCTGCACTAACCCTGGATCCACCGTTTTTCGCGGGCGTTGCAGCTCGCCCAGACTGCCAGGCCGCTCCCCGACGGGGTTTCGTCCCCTCCGCCAGCGGCGGCGGGGCCTGCACCCGGCCGGTGCGCTCCACGCTGGAGCCTCCGCAACGGGCCACCGGCCCGCCCCGTACGGCCCCAGCGCGTCCTGACAGCCCGGACGAGCGCCCCGCGATCACGAAAAACGGTAGATCCAGGCT
>JANXXF010000455.1 GCA_025350775.1 Actinomycetes bacterium | reverse complement strand
TCGCCCGGCCCGAGCCCGGCGACGTCGCCGTCGTGCTGGGCCTGGGCGCGATCGGCCTCGGCGTGGTGCTGGCGCTCGCGCTGCACGGCGTCCGCCGCATCGCCGCCGTCGACCCCTCGCCCATCCGTCGCGCGTGCGCCCTCGCCCTGGGCGCGGCAGTCACCGTCGATCCCGAGACGGACGACCTCGTCGCCGCAATCCAGGAGTGGACAGGCCCCGGCGCCTGGGGCCGCGGCGCTCGCGCCGACATCGCGATCGAGTGCTCCGGCGTCCCCGAGGCCCTCTCGTCAGGACTGAAGACGCTGCGCCACGGCGGCACCCTCGTCGTGGCCGCCGTATACGCGCGCAAGTGGGAGTTCAACCCCACGCGGCTCGTCGAGAAGGAGATCATGCTGCGCGGCTCGTTCGCCTACAAGGACGAGTTTCCACGGGTCGTGCGGCTGCTCGCCGACGGCGACCTCGACGCGGAGCGGCTCGTCTCGCACAGCTTCCCACTCGCCGAGATCGAGGCGGCGTTCGCGATGCAGCTCTCGCGCGACGAGTCGATCAAGGTGCTCGTCACGCCCTGACGCGGCACGCCCTGTGCCCGCGGCCTACCGAGGAGGACTGATGATCGAGATCGACGGACGGCAAATCCTGACCGAGCTCCACGAGAAGATCGACCCGCGGCACACCGCGGTCGTCGTCATCGACATGCAGAAGGACTTCACGACCGAGGGCTGCTTCTGGCACAGCCTCGGCCAGGACGTGAGCGCGGCAGGCGAGCTGGCCGACAGGCTCGCCGGGTTCCTCGACGCAGCGCGTGACTACGGCGTGCGCATCGTCCACGTGCTGGCCAACTACGACCCCGAGTTCATGAATGATCCCATGCACGAGCGGCTCCACCGTCACGGCCAGGCCCGCTACTGCCAGACCGGCACGCGCGGCAGCGAGTTCCACGAGGGACTCGAGCCGAAGCCCGGCGAGAGCGTCGTCGTCAAGCACCGCTTCGACGCGTTCTTCGACACCGACCTCCACATCATCCTGCAGGCGGCCGGCATCCGCACCGTGATCATGACCGGGCTCGCAGCGCAGGGCTGCGTCGACTCGAGCACCCGCCACGCCTACTTCCTCGGCTACTACACCGTGTTCGGCGAGGACCTCACCGGCGGCGCCAGCCCCGAGGTGCACCGGATGACGCTCGACTCGATGCGGCTGATGTTCGGCGTCACCGCCACGGCTGCTGAGATCGTTGCCACCTGGGCGGGGCTCGAGCGGGACGGGGCCAGCGCGCGGGCGACGGGCGCCGCCAGCCGCGCGTAACCCACCTACGCCTGGTACCAGCCGCCGTCGATGTCGATCGCCTGGCCGGTGATCGGCGCGGCCGCCTCCGAGCAGAGATAGGCGGCAAGCGTGCCGACCTCAGCGACGCTCACCATGCGGCCGATCGGCTGTGGGCGCAGGAACCGCTCCAGCACCTCCTCCTCCGTCAGGCCGCGCGCTTCTGCGGCCTTCGCCACCTCGCCCCGCACCATCTCGGTGTCGACGAAGCCGGGGACGATCGCGTTGGCGGTGACGCCCTGGGTGACGAACTCGGCGGCCAGGACGCGCGTGAGGCCGAGCAGCGCATGCTTGCTCGAAGCGTACGCCGCCGTGTGACCGACGGCGAAGCGCGAGTAGAGCGAGCACACGGTGACGATACGGCCCCAGCCGGCGGCGGCCATCCCCGGCGCCAGCTCGGAGGCAATCACGAACGCCGACGTCACGTTGATGCGGAACGACCGCTCCCAGTCGTCGAGCGTGAGCCTGCCGATCGCACCGTTCGCGGCGATGCCGGCGGCGTGGACGTAGACATCGATGGGGCCGTCCAGCGCGTGCGCCGCGCGCGGACCCAGCTCGGCCGCTGCGCCGAGGTCGTCGAGGTCGACGGCGAGGCCCACGGCACCATTGCCGGCCTCCGCCGCCGCCGCCAGCACCTCCGACGCCGTCCGGCTCGCAAACGCGACGTGGTGGCCGCGCACCGCCAGCGCCTCCCCGATGCCGCGTCCGATGCCGCGGCCGCCGCCCGTCACGAGGACGCGCCGCGCCACTGCCTTGCCCGACCGCAGACCCGTGTCAGGACTCATGGCCGCAACGACTCCAGCAGGGCCCCGTACTGCTCCTGGGCGGCGACGCGACGGGTCGGCACGTGCTCGGTGGGTGGCAGCGTCGGCGTGTAGCCCCTGAGGATCCGTTTGGCGACGGTGACCTTGTGCACCTCGTCGGGCCCGTCGTAGAGCCGCCCGGCGCGCGCCCAGCGGGCCATCTGCTCCAGCGGCAGGTCGCCCGAGTAGCCGAGCGAGCCGTGGATCTGAATG
>JANXXF010000431.1 GCA_025350775.1 Actinomycetes bacterium | reverse complement strand
TGGGCCGCAGGCGCCATGGGCTCCTATGCCGCTCGCGACGACATCCTGCGCTGGGCCGGCGCCCGCTCGCTGGCGCCGCTCGCCGGCACGACGCTGCTGCTCGCCTCGGCCAGCGCGACGACGCTGCTCTTCTTCCTGCTGACGCGGCGCGGGCGAGGCCCGGCAGCGGCCGCGACGACAGCAGCTGCAAGCACCATGGCGGGGTCGCGGCTCGTGGCGGCGGCGGCGGCGGGCTGGGCCAGCGCCCGCTCGGCCGGCCGCTCGCTCCTTCCGTTCGTGCCGGCCGGCCTTGCGATGGGGCTGGCCTACAGCGCGCTCGTCAGCGCCTTCCATCACGGGCGCGTCACCGTGGTCTCGCCGGTGCACGGCATGTACGCGCTGTGGGGCGTCCTGCTGTCGGCGGTGTTCCTGCGCAAGACCGAGCTGATCTCCCGGCCGCTCGTCGTCGCCGCGCTCCTGATCGTGTGCGGCGGAGCCCTGATCGGCATCTTCCACTGACCGCTGCGATCGGGGTATCGTGCGACCCGACTCTGGACGAAAGGACGCCTCGATGAGTGGCAGCTATCCCCGCGACATGGTCGGCTACGGGCGGCACACGCCGGATCCGGCCTGGCCCGGTAACGCCCGGATCGCCGTGCAGTTCGTGATCAACTTCGAGGAGGGCGGGGAGAACAACATCCTCCACGGCGACCCTGCCTCGGAGTCGCTGCTCACCGAGTTCGGCTTCGTCAGCCCCCGCGTCGGCCAGCGCTACCTGCCGGTCGAGTCGATGTTCGAGTTCGGCAGCCGCGCCGGCTTCTGGCGGCTCCATCGTCTCTTCACCGAGCGGCAGGTGCCGATCACAATCTTCGGCGTCGCCTCGGCGCTCGAGCGCAACCCGGGCCCGGTCGCCGCGATGGTCGAGGCCGGCTGGGAGGTGGCGAGCCACGGCTGGAAGTGGATCGACCATCAGGACCTGCCCGAGGCCGAGGAGCGCGAGCACATCCGCAAGGTCGTCGAGATCCACGAGCGCGTGGTCGGCACACGGCCGCTCGGCCACTTCCTCGGCCGACGCAGCCCCAACACGGTGCGCCTGGTGGCGGAGGAGGGCGGCTTCGTCTACAGCCAGGACTCGTACGCCGACGAGTTGCCGTACTGGGTCGTCGAGTCGGGGCGGCCGCTGCTGATGGTGCCGTACACGGCCGACATCAACGACCATCGCTTTACCACGTCACCGGGTTTCGACTGGGGCGAGCCGTTCTACCAGTACCTGCGCGACGCCTTCGACGTGCTCTATGCCGAGGGTGCGCACTCGCCCAAGATGATGCAGATCGGCCTGCACTGCCGGCTGATCGGCCGGCCTGGCCGCTTCGGCGCGCTGCAGCGGTTCGTCGAGTACGTGCAGGGCCACGACCGGGTGTGGTTAGCGCGCGGCATCGACATCGCCAACCACTGGCGCGAGCGCTTCCCGGCGCCGTAGGGGCCGGGCGCGGCCGGGAACGGCTGGGACGCGCGCGGCCGGGTCAGACCCGGCGCCGAGCCCGACCTAGCTCTGCGCGAAGCCGTCGAGGCGGTCGGCCTCGATCGCGGCGGGATCGCGCTCGGTGGGGTCGCCGTAACCGCCGCCCGACGGGCCGATCAGGCTCAGCCGGTCGCCCTTGCGAGCCTTGCGATACGGGAACTTCGAGGCCAGCGGCTGCTCGGCGCCGTCGGCGAACACGATCACGCCGCCGGGCGACCCGGGCTCGCCGCCGAACAGGCCGGGCGGCGGGTGCCGTACGCCGTCGCCCTCGAGCGAGAAGCCGCCGTCGGCGAGCAGCTCGATGTCGCGGATCGAGCCGAGTCCGCCGCGCCAGCGGCCGCGGCCCCCGGTGTTCTCGTTCAGCTCGTAACGCGTCACCCGCAGCGGATAGTGCGACTCGATGTCCTCGATCGGGTTGTTGCGCGTGTTCGCGTACAGCGTGTCGACCGCGTCGAGGCCGTCTTTGCCGAAGCGGCCGCCGTAACTGCCCTCGTGGATGTCCATGTACACCCAGTGCTGGCCGTTCCCGGCCTGGCCGGAGTAGGCGACGACCTTGAGGTTGCCGATCCCCGCCGACACGTATTCCGGGACGATCGGCGCGAGCGCGCGCATGACGGTGTCGGCGATGATGTTGCCGCTGCAGAAGCGGGCGATCGTCGGCGCCGGGAAGCGCGGGTTGGCGATCGTGCCCTCCGGGGCGATGATGTGGATCGGCCGGAAGAGGCCCGAGTTGGCCGGCACCTCGTCGTGGCGGGTGGTGTCGAGCAGGATCGAGCGCAGCGTCAGGTAGATCGCAATGTCGACGGTGCCCTCGAGCGGCATGTTGACCGGCAGGTCGAGCTGCGGCGCCGTGCCGGTCAGGTCGACGGTGAGGTCGGAGCCGGCGACGGTGATCGCGACGGCGACGCGCAGATCCCGGTAGGCCGGGTCGGGGTGATCGGGGAAGCCGTCGAGGAAGCCCTCGGCGCTGTAGGTTCCGTCGGGGAGCGCGCTGATCTCGCGGCGCAGCATCCGCTCGGAGTAGTCCATCAGGTCTTCGCTGGCGGCCTGCACGGTGGCGACGCCGTAGCGCTCGATCAGCTCGAGGAAACGCTCGGCCCCGATCCGCGCGGCAGCGACCTGAGCCTCCATGTCGCCGACGACGAGCGGCGCGGCGCGACAGTTGTCGCGCAGGATCTGCCAGATCCAGGCGTTGCGGCGGCCGCCCTCCTCGATCTTGATGGCATTGAGCTGGAGGCCCTCGGCGTAGGCGTCGCAGGCGTCGACGATGCCACAGCTGCCGGGGGTGAGCGCGCCCAGATCGAGATGGTGCGCCGTCGTCGCCGAGAAGCCGACCAGCTCGCCCTCCCAGAAGATCGGGATGATGAAGCCGACGTCGGGCTGGTGCGAGGCGCCGTAGTACGAGTGGTTGTGGATGACGACGTCGCCAGGGTTCCACTGCTCGCCGATCCCGGCGAAGCGGCGGTTGATGCCGCGGATATAGCCGGGGATCGGGCCTGACTGCAGCGGCGTCGACTGCGGCGACTCGCACAGCTGGCGCGCCTGTGCGTCGCAGATGACGCAGCCGAAGTCCTCCGACTCGCGGATGATCGAGGAGTACGACATCCGCGTGAGCTTGTGGCCCATCTCGGTGGCGATCGACTCGAGGGCGCCGCCGATGACAGACGCGGTGATCGGGTCGATGCGGGTGGTGATGGCTGTCATCGTGTGAGGAGGAGGTTGCCGGCCTGGTCGGCGCAGGCGTGCCAGCCGGGCGGGACGAGGGTGGTGGTGTCGCGCTGGAAGATAACCGCGGGGCCGGCGAAGCGCTCGTCGAGGGGCAGCCGTGCGCGGTCGTAGTGCGGTGTGCGGAACGTCCGCAGCTCACCGTCGGCGCGGAAGATGCCGTCGCCGTGGCCGAGCAGCGCCTCCGCCAGCGTGCCCGATCCGACGGGCAGGCGCTCGATGGTGGGCCGCTTGCCGACCGCGGTCAGCCGCAGGTTGACGATCTCGATCGGGTCGTGGGACGCGTGCCCGTACTCCTGCTCGTGCAGCACGTGAAACTCCGCGAGCGCGGCGGCGTCGAAGCGGCCCGTGGGCAGCACCACGCGCAGCTCGTAGCCCTGGCCGACGTAGCGGCAGTCGAGCCCAGCGACGATCCCGATGTCGGCAGCAGCGATCTCGTCGGCCTCGAGCGTGGCTCGCAGCTGCGCCTCCATCTCGGCGAGCTCGCCGTCGAGGCGCGCGGCGTCGATCGCGCCCTCGACCATGAACGCGGTGCGCATCTGATCGACCTTGATGTCGCTCGTGAGCAGGCCCATCGCCGCCGTGATGCCGGGGACGGCCGGGATCAGCACCTCGGGCACGTCGAGCGAGTCGGCGACATCGGCGCCGTGGAGCGGGCCGGCGCCCCCGAGCGCGACGAGCACGAAGCTGCGCGGGTCGTGGCCCTTCTGGATCGTGCGCGAGCGGATCGCCGCGGCCATGCTCGCGTTGGCGATCGTGATGATGCCCTCCGCCGTCTCGAGCAGGCCCAGACCGGCCTTCTCGGCCAGCGCGGCGACGGCGCGCGTGGCGGCCTCCCGGTCGAGCTTCAGCTCGCCGCCGAGGAAGCGGCCGGGGTCGATGCGGCCGAGCACGACGTTCGCGTCGGAGACGGTCGGCTCGGTGCCGCCGAGGCCGTAGCAGGCAGGCCCCGGGCTGGCGCCGGCGCTGCGCGGCCCCACGCGGAACGCTCCGCCGTCGTCGATGAACGCGATCGAGCCGCCGCCGGCGCCGATGGTGTGGATGTCGATCATCGGCACGAGCAGCGGGTAGCCGGCGACCTCGGTGTCGCGTGCCGACGCCTCGATCACGCCGCGCTCGGTGACGATGCCGATGTCGGCGGAGGTGCCGCCCATGTCGAAGGTGATCAGCCTGCGGCGCTCGCTGTGCGCCCCGGCCCAGACGCCGCCCAGGACGCCTGCCGCCGGGCCCGACAGCAGCAGCGTGACGGGCTTGCGCGCGGCCTGCTGGGCGCTCGCGACGCCGCCGTTCGACATCATCACGTGGAGCTTGCCAGGCACGCCCTCATCCGCGAGCGCACGCTCCAGGCGGTCGAGGTAGCGGCCGGTGCCGGGGCCGACGAACGCGTTCATCGTCGCTGTCGTGAAGCGCTCGAACTCGCGGAACTGCGGGAAGATGTCGGCGCTGGCGGTGACGAAGGCACCCGGCATCTCCTCGGCGACGATGGCGGCGGCGCGCCGCTCGTGCACAGGGTTGATGTACGAGAAGAGGAAGCACACCGCCACGGCGTCGACGCCGTCGGCGCGCAGCTCGCGGGCGGCCTGGCGCACCTCGTCCTCGTCGAGCGGCACGAGGATCTCGCCGGTGGGCGGGATGATGCGCTCGGTCACGACCTTGCGCCGGCGGCGCTGCACGAACGGGCGCGCCTGCCAGGGGATGTCCTGCATCACGGAGTGGTGCAGCGGCCGCTGGTGCCGGCCGATGTGGACGACGTCGCGGAAGCCGCGCGTCGTGATCATCCCGGCGACGGCGCCGCGATGCTGCAGCACGGCGTTCGTCGCGACGGTGGTGCCGTGGAACACGGCCTCGATCGAGGACGGCGCGATGCCGGCGTTCGCGCACAGCTCACGGATGCCCTGGACGAGCGCTGCACCGGGGTCGTCGGGCGTCGAGCGCAGCTTGTGGACGGCGACCGCGCCCGACCCGCTGTCGTACAGCATCAGGTCGGTGAACGTCCCTCCGATATCGACACCGATCACGCGCACCGGCGGCAGTCTAGAGACTCACGCGCCGGCGAGCAGCATGACCGCACGCGCCAGCACCCGCGACCCGAGCGCGCACTGCTCCGGCGTCGTGTACTCGGCCGGGTTGTGACTGATCCCACCCCGGCTCGGCACGAACAGCATCGCGGCCGGCACGTGCGGCGCGATGATCTGCGCGTCGTGGCCGGCGCCGCTCGGCAGCCGGCGGAAGCTCGCGCCCTCCAGCTCGGCGGCCCGCTCGAGCGCGTCGACGAACGCGGTGGCCATCGGCACGGGCTCGAGCCGGTAGATCTCGGTGATCGTGAGCGCGAGCGACTCCGCGGCAGCGATGCGGGCGAGGATGCCGCGGGCCGCCTCGTCGAGGGTGAGGTAGGTGGCACGGTCGGCCGCACGGATGTCGACGCTGAAGTCGCAGGCGCCAGGGATCACGTTCTTGCCGCCCGGCTCCACCGCGATCGTGCCGACGTTGGCGGTGACGGCGGGCGTGTGCCGGGCAAGGTCGCGGAGCTCGAGCACGGCACGGGCCGCCCCGGCGAGCGCGTCGCGGCGCAGCCCCATCGGCGTCGTGCCGGCATGGTTGGCCTGGCCCTCCAGCCGCACCTGCAGCCCCAGCAGCCCGACGATCGAGGTGACGACGCCGATGTCCTCGCCCGACTGCTCCAGCACCGGGCCCTGCTCGATGTGCAGCTCGAGGTAGCCGCGGATGGCGTCGATCCGGGCCGCCGAGCCGACGCTGGCGTGGTCGTGGCCGCAGGCTGCCATCGCCTCGGCGATCGTCACGCCCGCCCGGTCGGCGCGGCTGCCGAGGTCGCTCAGGTCGTGCCCGGCAAACGCGCGGCTGCCGAACAGCGCCGTGCCGAAGCGCGTGCCCTCCTCGTCCATGAACGCGGTCACCCACACGGGGCAGCCCGGATCGTCGCCGCGCGCCTGGAACGACCGCAGCACGTCGAGGCCGGCCAGCACGCCGAGGGCGCCGTCGTAGGCGCCGCCGCGCGGCACCGTGTCGAGATGGGAGCCGATCAGGAACGCCGGGGTCGCGCCGTCCGCGCCCGCCCCGCCCTCGCCCGGTGCCCCGGCCGCCCCGCCCGCGCTCCAGCGCAGGAACGCGTTCCCGGCCGCATCGACGTCGGCGTGGGCGCCCACGGCCTGCCCGCGCTCGGCGAACGCGGCGTAGGCGGCCATCAACTCGGGCGACCAGGCGACGCGCGTGATGCCGCCCGCCGGGTCGGCGCCGATCGCCGAGAGGTCGTTCAGGTCGCGAGCGAGGGCGTCCACGAGCTAGCGCACCGGGAACAGCGAGCGGGGGTCGAGGCCTAGCTCGGTGCCGACGAGCAGGCGCAGGCGGGCCTTCTGGCCGTTGAGCCGACCGACCGCGATCGTGCCGCGCCGGGCCAGGTCGATCTCGCCACCGACCATGCCGTAGGTGCTCTCGAGCGTGGCGCCGGCGATGCCGCGGCTGGCGATCACGACGGGGATCCCTGCGGCCACGATCTCGTCGAGCAGCGGCAGCAGGGGCGGCAGCATGTGACCGCCGCCCGTCGCCTCGATCACGATGCCGGCAGGCCTCGCCTCGGCAGCCGCGCGGAGCGTCACGTCGGAGACGCCCGCGGCCAGCAGCACCAGCTCGACCCGGTGGCCGTCGAGGCTCGCCGGCAGGCCGAGATAGTCGTTCCAGCGCGGCTGCCACCAGATGTCGGCCCGGCCTTCGGTGAGCTCGCCGAGGAGGCCTGCGCTCGGGGAGGAGAACGTCGACGCCTTGCTCGTGTGCAGCTTGGTGACGAAGCGCGCCGAGTGGATCTCGTCGTTGGCCACGACGAGCGGCCCGAGCCCGGCGGCAGCGGGGCTCGACGCGAGCTGGAACGCCGTCAGCAGGTTGGCCGGCCCCTCGGAGCCCGTCTGCGAGGCGTTGCGCATCGCTCCGGTCAGCACGATCGGCACGCCGCGCGGCAGCGTCAGCGCCAGCAGGTACGCGGTCTCCTCAATGGTGTCGGTGCCGTGCGTGATCACCACGCCGGCGCAGCCGTTGTCGATCCCGCGCTTCGCCTCGCGCGCCAGGTCGAGCATGTTCTGCGGCGTCACCGCGAAGCTCGCGTAGGCCGGGAAGTCGCTCGCCTCGATCTGGACGAGATCGGCGAGCTGCGGCACCCCGGCGACGATGCCGGCGGCGTCGAGCGTCGGCTCCACCGGGCCGCCCGCGACGGTCGACACGCTCGAGATCGTCCCGCCGAACGTGATGAAGTGGATCCGTGGCAGAGTCATGCCGGAACCGTACTTCCAGCGCGTCCCCAGCGCCTACTCTGCGACCTCCCAGGTGACCACGGTGTCGGGCGTGGCGATCGCGACGGAGCCGTACAGCGGGCACTTGTTCTGGAAGGCGTCGGTGAGGTAGGCCGCCGTCTCGTCGCTGACGCCGCGGTACACGAAGTGCAGTCGCGCCGAGTCGAATGCCTGCGGGCCGCGCTCGCGCTCCTTCACCATGTTGCGGGAGCCCTCCATGCTGACGGTGACGCTCTCGTAGGCGATCTCCTTCGCGCGCGCGATCCGCTCCAGCATCAGCGACGCGCACGTGGTGATGCCCGCGACAAACAGCTCGGCCGCGCCCAGCTCCTCGCCGGGGCCGTTGTCGTAGTGCGGCGACGCCGGATCGTCGACGAGGAAGTTCCGCTCGCGCACCCGCGTGAGGTTGCGGCCCTTGCTGCCGATCGTCGAGCTCTGGGCTCGGGCCGTGTAGACGGGGTCGATGGTGGTGGACATGAGGTAGGACCTCCTCGTCGGACGTGTCGGTGCGCCCATCCTGCCAGTCCCGCCGGCGCCGGTGCCGGCCGCGCCCTACAGCCCGAGCCCACCGTCCACATTGAAGGCCTGCCCCGTCACGTGGGCGGCGGTGGCGAAGTAGACGGTGAGGTCGCCCATGTCCTCGGGGGTCTGAGCGACGCCCTGCGGGATCAGCTCGGCCAGGCTCCGCGCCCACGCCTGCTCGGCCGACTCGCCCTCCCTCCGCAGCGCCTCGACGAGGCCGTGCTCGCCGTGCCACATGTCGGTGCCGATGATGCCGGGGCAGATCGCGTTGACGGTGATCCCCTGCTGCGCGACCTCCTTCGCCAGGGAGTTCGTGAACCCGATCACCGCGAACTTCGAGGCGCAGTAGGCCGAGAGGCCGGGAAAGCCGTTCTTGCCGGCGGTCGAGGAGATGTTGACGATGCGGCCGAACCCGCGCTCCTGCATCGCGGGCAGCTCGGCCTTGCAGGAGAGGAACACGCCCTTGACGTTGACGGCCATGACCCGGTCGAACGCCTCCTCGCTGAGCTCTGCGACCGGAGCGATGCTGAGCACGCCCGCGTTGTTGACGGCGATGTCCAGGCCGCCCAGCTCGGTTACTGTGCGCGCCACCATCCTCTGCGCATCGTCCCAGCTGGTCACGTCGGCGCGCACCGCGAGGGAACGGCGGCCGAGCGCCCGCACCTCGCCGGCGACCGCCTCGGCATTCGCCTCGAGCAGGTCGGCGACGGCAACGTCTGCGCCCGCCCGCGCCAGCTGCAGGGCGATGCCGCGCCCGATGCCACGGCCTCCGCCGGTGACCAGCGCAACCCTTCCCTGGAGCGACATCCGTCTCATCCTCCCACGTCGATGGCTGCCCGCTTGCACGGGTCGGGCGAGCTTAGCGCCCGGTTCAAACATGAGCGTGGGCCTCGGGGCTCCTCGATCGTCCTCCGGCCCACGTCCCCGCCGCTGGGCGCCCGTGCCGTGGCCCTGCGGCGATCTGAAGCCCGCTCTGTGAACGGCCTCCAGGGCCTCCAACAGCCCCGAGCGGCAACGCTCATGTGGAATCGGGCGCAGGGACGAATAGACTCGTCGGATCCGTCACACCGACACACCGTCATACCGACACCCCGCCAGCGGGGACGAGAGGGGCAGTCATGGGCGTTCTGGTCATTGTCGAGCTCACCACCAAGCCGGAGCGGGCCGGGGACTTCATTCCGCTGCTCTCGGCGCTGCTGCCCGACACGCGGTCGTTCGACGGCTGCGAGGTCTGCAACGTGTTCGTCGATCAGGACGATCCCACACGCTTCTCGATCGTCGAGACGTTCACGTCGCGCGCGCACTACGACCGCTACTTCGCCTGGCGCACCGAGCGTGGCGACCTCGACGTGCTCGGCGAGCTGCTCGTCGGCCCGCCGGTCATCCGCTTCATGGACGACACCGGCGCGTAGGGCCGCCCGGCCGGAAGCCTTCCGCCCGGCCGGATGCCGCCGGCCCGGCCGGAGGGCTCCCGCTCGCCGCCGGGCGGGGGGGAGCCGTTCAGCCCCCGCGCAGGAAGCGCACCTCGAAGCGGGGTGAGGCGCCGGTGGCCTCGACAGCGCAGCCGCCGTGCGAGAGAATCGGCCCGTGACACGCCTGCGCAGCGCCGGTGCAGCACTCCCGCGGTGGGCGGGCGGGCGCATCCTCGCGGCCGCGCTGGTCGCGGTGACGCTGGCGGCCTGGCTGGTGACGGTCGACCGGATGGACGGGATGGACGCTGGTCCCGGCACCGACCTCGGGCAGCTCGGCTGGTTCATCGGCATGTGGGTGACGATGATGGCGGCGATGATGTTGCCGTCGGCGGCGCCGATGGTCATGCTCGTCGAGCGCGTCTCGCGCGGCCGTGACGGGGGCCGTCGGCGCGGGGTGGGGCGGGCCGTCGTGTTCGCGGCCGGGTACCTGGCTGTGTGGTCGGCGTTCGGCCTCGTCGCGTACGGCAGCTACCGGCTGCTCGCCGGCTCCGACCTCTCCCTGCTGCACTGGGACAGGGGCGGCCGCTGGGTGGCCGGCGCGGTGGTGGCCGGGGCGGGCGTCTATCAGCTGACGCCGCTCAAGCGCATCTGCCTGCGGCACTGCCGCTCGCCGCTCCACTTCCTGCTCCACGGGTGGCACGACGGCTCGGTCGGCGCGCTACGCATGGGCGCCGTGCACGGGACCTACTGCGCCGGCTGCTGCTGGGGCCTGATGCTCGTGCTGTTCGCCGTGGGCGTGATGAGCATCCCCTGGATGATCGTCGTCGCGCTCGTGATCTTCGCCGAGAAGATCCTGCCGTTCGGCGATCGCATCGCCGCGCCGCTCGCGGTCGCGCTCGTCGCGCTCGGCCTGTGGATCGGCCTCGACCCGGGCAGCGTCCCGTTCCTGACCGATCCCGGCCAGGGCCTGCAGCTGCCGAGGTGACGGCGCGAACGCCCGATTTACCTGTGGCAACCCGCACTGCGGTGTGCCATCATCCCGCCAACGACACGGAGGGAGCTGGCGATGGCCTGGAGCATCAGTGGTGACTATTTCGAGAACTGCAACTGCGAGATCCTCTGTCCCTGCATCACCTCGTACATGCAGGCGCCGGCCGACGGGGAGCGCTGTGTCGTGCCGATCATCTGCCGGATCGACGACGGCCAGTTCGAGGGCGTGCGGCTCGACGGGCTCGCCTTCGCGATCGTCGCCGACTCGCCCGCGGTGATGGCGGAGGGCAACTGGCGCGTCGCCCTGTACATCGACGAGCGCGCCGACGAGGGGCAGCGGGTCGCGCTCCTCGCGATCCTCTCCGGCGACCACGGCGGCGTGCCGGGGATGCTCGCGGGCCTGATCGGCGAGCACCTCGGCGTCCGCTTCGTCCCGTTCACGTACGAGGCGATGGGGCACCGCCGCCATGCGGTGATCCCGGGGATCATGGACGTCGAGGTCGAGACGATCACGGCGCCCGATAACGGCGAGCCGGTCACGATCACCGGTGTCCGCCACCCGATGGGCAACGATCTGCCCGTCGCCAGGAGCCTGAAGGGCGTCTTCAACGACCCGGAGTTTGGCCTCGTCTTCGACAACACCGGCAAGAACGGCCACGTCCGGGCGTTCGCCTGGGCGGCGTAGCCGCGGACGGGGGGAGAGGAGGCAGGATGGCTGTCGCCGAGCACGCGTCACCGCCCGGAGCGGGCGGCGCCCCGGGAGCCGAACGGCCGACGTTCGCGATCGTCCCGCGCGCGGGGCTGCCGCTGGTGGCGGTGGTGATCGGCCTGCTGATCGCCGCGATCGCGGGTGACTGGCTGTGGGGCCTCACGTTCTTCCACGTCGTCGGCGGCGGGCTGTGGACCGGTGTCGATCTGTTCGTCGGCTTCATCGTCGGCCCGATCATCGGACGCATGTCGATCCCGGCGCGCATCGAGTTCTCGATCCGTTTCATGCCGAAGATGCTGCTGCTGATGCCGATGCTCGTCACGATGACGCTCGCGTCCGGCTTCCAGCTCGCCCGGCACCTCGGCTACATCGACCCGGCGTTCCCGCGGCACGCCTGGATCGTGGCGTCGTTCGTCGTGGTCGGCGTGATGGCGACGGTGGCGCTCGGCTACCTCGAGCCTGCGAACCTCGCCGTCCTCTTCGAGCTGCGCAAGCCGCAGCCGAACGGCCTCGTGATCGACAAGCTGATGAAGCGCTTCGTCTACACGGCGGGCATCACTGGGATCGCTCAGGTCGCGACGCTGATCATCATGACGAGGATCGCATCGTGACCGGGAACGGGCACAGGCCCGCGCCCGCGCCCGGATCCGGCGGCGGGGGCCGCGCGCCCGGCGGGACGCCCGAGCGGCGCTTCCCGCCGATCACCGAGATCGGCGTCGCCTCGATGATCTGCGTGATCGTCGGGGTCATCATCCTCGCGTCGTACCTGCCGCGGCGCGCTCCGCTCGGTGCGCCGGTCGGGCTGCTGGCGGCAGCCGCCGTGCTACTGCTCGTCAACGTCGCGCTGCTTGCGCGGCTGAAGGAGTTCGCCTCGTTCCGCTTCTTCCAGGTGGCGCGCTGGGGCCTGCTCGCATACCTCGTCGTTGCCGGGATGCTCGAGTACACGTTCATCTATGACCGCACTCGCGGCGAGCTGCTCGTCGTGATGACGCTGATGCTCGCGATCTTCACGGCGAACGTGCCGCTGCTGCTCGGCTTCACGGTGGCGCGGTTCGAAGGCGGCGTGGGCAAGCTGGGCGAGGCCGACACGGCGTCGTAGCGAGCGCCGCTCAGTCGAAGCGGATGATCGAGCGGATGCCGTCCTGCGACTCCATCAGCTCGAACGCGCGGTTGACGTCGTCCAGGCGCATGGTGTGCGAGATGAACGGCGCGACGTCGATCTCCCCGGCCATGGCCCGCTCGACGAGGCCCGGCACCTGGTCGCGCCCCTTGACGCCGCCGAACGACGAGCCGCAGACCCGCCGCCCGGTGATGAGGTAGCGCGGCACGATGTCGAGCGTCTCGCCCTTCCCGGCCACGCCGGCCACGGTGCACAGCCCCCAACCCATGCGCGCCGACTCGACGGCCTGGCGCATGACAGTGACGTTGCCGGTCGCCTCGAAGGTGTAGTCGGCGCCGAAGCCGCCGGTCATGTCCAGCACCGCCTGCACGGTGTCGGGGCCGCCGATCAGCGTGTCGGTCGCGCCCTGCCCGCGTGCGAGCGCGAGCCTGTCGGGGGAGAGATCGACGCAGACGATGCGGTCGGCGCCCTGGAGGCGGCAGCCGGCGACGGCGCCCAGCCCGACCATGCCCGCGCCGAACACGACACACGTCGAGCCGGCCTCCACCTTCGCCGTGTTCATCGCGGCGCCGAGCCCGGTGGTGAGGCCGCAGGCGAACAGCGCCGCGTGGTCGAGCGGCGCCTCCGGGTGCACGACCGCCAGCGCGATCTCGGGCAGCACCGCATACTCGGCGAAGGTGGACGTGCCCATGAAGTGCCGCAGCGGCTCGCCGCCACGCGACAGCCGCGTGGTGCCGTCCGGCAGGTACCCCTTGTTCTGTTGCTCGCGGATCGCGAGGCACAGGTTCGTGTGCGGCGAGCGGCAGTGGTTGCATTCCCGGCACTGCGGGGAGAAGAGGGTGACGACGTGGTCGCCCGGGCGCACCGAGGTGACGCCGGGGCCGACGGCCTCGACGACGCCGGCGCCCTCGTGGCCGAGCACGGTGGGCGCGTAGCCGGACGGGTCGGCGCCCGAGGCCGTGTAGAGGTCGGTGTGGCAGACGCCGCAGGCGACGAGCCGGACGAGCGCCTCGCCCGCCCGCGGCCCCGCCAGCTCGACCTCGTCGACGACGAGTGGCCGGTCGAACTCCTCGAGCACTGCGGCGCGCATCCTCATGGCCGGGAGGGTAGCGCGGGGCGCGGCGGGGGTGGCGCGCGCGGCGGGGTGCTGCGGGGCGCGGCGGGGGTGGCGCGCGCGGCCGGGCAGCACCCGCTCGCCCGCTGCCCTACGCGAGCTTGGCGTCGGCGATGCCCGGTGGCCGGGGCGGCAACGTCGGGTCGAGGCGGCGCAGCGCGTCGACGAGCAGTCGTGCCACGGCGACGTTGCGCACCCAGTTGTGGTCGGCCGGGACGATGTGCCACGGCGCCCACTTCGTGGAGGTCGCCCCGATCGTGTCCTCGTAGATCGCCATCAGCTCGTCATAGCGGGCGTGGTCGTCGAGGTCGCTCTGCCGCAGCTTCCAGCCCTTCTCGGGATCGTCGAGGCGCTCCTGCAGGCGCCGGCGCTGCTCGTTCTGCGACACGTGCAGAAAGACCTTCACGATCGTGGTGCCCTCGTCGCTGAGCAGGCGCTCGAACGCGCAGATGTGCTGCGGGCGCCGACGCCACACCTTCGCCGGCTGTAGCCGGTGCGCGCGCACGGCGACGACGTCCTCGTAGTGCGAGCGGTTGAAGATGGCGATCTCGCCGCGGGCCGGGCAGGCGGCGTGGACGCGCCAGAGGTAGTCGTGCGCGAGGTCGGTCGAGGTCGGCTCCTTGAAGGCGACCACCCTGCAGCACTGCGGGTTGATCCCGGTGAGGACGTTGCGGATCGTGCCGTCCTTGCCCGACGCGTCGAGTCCCTGCAGGATCAGCAGGACGCTGCGGGCAGCTTCCGCCGCCAGCCGGTTCTGGAGGACGCCGAGCTCCGCGACCAGTGGCTGCAGGAGCGCTTTCCCCTCTTCCTTGCCCGGGATGTCGAGCCGCCCCGCCGGGTCGCGCCGCGCGAGCTGCGGTGCGCTTCCCGGCTCGACGCGGAGCTTCGAGATCACCCTCGGACAGTAGCTGCGTACCCGTTCTGCGGCGAGCGGGCGGGGCGTTCGGTGTGGTCGCGGCCGGATGCAAAGATGCCACGGCCGACCGCAAAACTGCCATTGCGTGGAGCGATCGGAGCTGGCATCATCCGGCGAAACGTGCGCCTTCCCGGCCACGGTGCGTCCACAGGTGAGAGGGAGAGAGATCCGGATGAGAGTCACCCAGCTGAAAATGAGGCTCCTGCTGGCTATTGCAGCAGTGGTGGTCGGGGCCTTTGCAGTGCCGCAGTTGGCGTCGGCGTCGTCGATCGACGCGTGGCCGCTCGGCCTGACGTTCTCGACCCCCGTCGGCACGACGAGCGCGGTGCAGACGATCACGGTCGGCGAGAACTCCGAGAACGGGTTTATCTCCAACGTCAGCGTGACTCCGCCGTTCCAGATCGTCGGCGGCGACTGCCCCGGCTTCGCAACGTTCATCGGGCCGACCTGCACGATCGACGTTGCCTTTGCACCGGGCGCAGCAGGCACCAACACTGGGAACGTGCACATCGACGAATTCGGCTTCTGGTCGGGAGGGGTCTTCGCGAAGGACATCCCACTGGTCGGCTACGCGCAGCCGGCGCCGGCCCCCGCGGTGGTCGCGCTCGGCTCGTCGTACGACTTCCGGGCGGTCCGCATCTACCAGCCCAGCCCGGCGCGGACGTTCACGCTGCTGAATAAGTCGAGCAGGCCCGTCTACTTCTCCCAGCCCAGTATCGGCCCGCTGCCGTTCTACTTCTACCGGTACGCGGGCGGCAGCTGCATCGGCATGTCGGTGCTGGGGCCGTACCAGTCCTGCACGTGGAATATCTACTTCCAGGCGTTCGCCGACTTCTTTGGTGTCCCGTTCAGCGCCCCGGCCACGATGAGCGTCGCGACCGTGAACGCCGGCACACCGTCGATCTCGCTCAACGGGCAGCAGGTGGCCCTCCAGACCGGGGCGGGTGTCACTGCGGGCGGTTACTCCCTCGACCCGGGCCAGCCCGATCTGCCCCAGTACCGCCACCGGGTCGAGGTGTCGTTGCGCGTCGGCTCGAACGACAACGCGGCGCCGGGCGCCAAGCATCTCGTCTACCGCTGGTGGAACGGCGCTAACGAGTACGTGTTCCGGTCGGTCAGCGAGCAGGGGTTCAACCAGATCTGGAGCCCCTTCAGCCTCTTCGTGCCCACGGGGGGCGACGTGTTCCAGGTGACTCCCGGTGGCGAGGTCTACGTCGGCAGGGACGGCCCGATCTTCGGCTTCTGGGGCTCGAACGAGCCGGCCGCGCCGAACCAGTTCACGATCTGCTGCGGCAGCACCGTGCCGGACTACACCGGGACGATCGTGTCGCCGGGCGGTGGCGTCGGCGTCAGCGGCGTCTACTTCATCCCGCCAGCCTGATCCGCTGATCTGCTGATCCGTCGCCCAGGGGCCCCGGTACCGAGCGTGCCGGGGCCCCTGTCGCGATAGCCTCCTGCGCAGGAGCCCGCCGGTCGGCGCGGCGTGACACACGGGAGGATCCAGATGAGCGACGAGCTGCTGCAGCAGGGCCAGGGCATCCGCCGGAGCGTTCTCGGCGACGAGTACGTCGACAAGACCTCGGCCATCGCCCCGGGCGAGTTCGGCGCCGACTTCCAGAAGCTCGTCGGCGAGTACTGTTGGGGCGCCTGCTGGGGCCGCGACGGCCTCGAGCGCAAGACCCGCTCGCTGGTCGTCATCTCGATCCTCGGCACGCTCGGCCGCATGGAGGAGTTCGCGCTGCACTTTCGCTCGGCGTTCGTCAACAACGACTGCACGCTGGCGGAGCTCGAGGACACCCTCTTCCACATCGGCGTCTACGCGGGCATCCCGGCCGGTGTCGAGGCGCATCGCGTTGCCCGCCGCGTGATCGCCGAGGAGCAGGCGAAGCAGGCGGGCGGCGGCGCTTCGTGACCCCGGAGCGGGAGATCATGACCTGGGCTGACCTGGGCACGGGCGGCCGGGCGCTCGCGCAGGTGGTGCACGACGACGGCTGGCGGCCCGACCTGATCCTCGGCATCGCGCGCGGCGGCCTGCTCGTCGCGGGCGCGCTCTCGTACGCTCTGGGCGTGAAGAACGTCTACACAATGAACGTCGAGTTCTACACCGGGATCGACCAGCGTCTGGAGGTGCCGATGATCCTGCCGCCGGTGCCCGAGCTCGTCCATCTCGACACGGCCCGTGTGCTGATCGCCGACGACGTCGCCGACACCGGCGCGACGCTCGAGCTGGTAAAGGAGTTCTGTGCCGGCAAGGTCGGCGAGGTGCGCTCGGCGGTGCTCTACGAGAAGCCCTGGACGACGTTCAACTGCGAGTACGTGTGGCGCCATTCGGACCGCTGGATCACGTTCCCGTGGAGCGCCGAGCCGGCGATCGGCGACGGCGGCGCGGCGGAGTAGGAGCCCCTCCGACGCGTCGTGTACGGTCCTGCCTCCCGTCCGTCCGAACCCACTTCCGAGGAGCACGCGTGAGTACGTCACCGAGGCCGTTCCGGCTCGCTGCAGCCGCCCTTTCCATCGTCCTGGCCGCCGGGCTCGCGCTCTCTGCGACCGCTACGGCCGCCCCGGCGAAGCGCGCCGCCGGCCCCGTCAAAGCAGCCTGGATCTACGTCGGCCCGCACACCGACGGTGGCTGGTCGCAGGCCCACGACCAGGGCCGGCTGTGGGTCGACAAGAAGCTCGGCGCCGTCGTCAAGACGACGTACAAGGAGAACGTCCCGGAGGGCCCGCAGGTCGCGCAGGTCATCGAGTCGCTGATCCGTGACGGCAACAAGATCATCTTCGCCACGTCGTTCGGCTTCCAGAACGCGATGGCCGCTGCCGCCGCCAAGCATCCCGACGTCAAGTTCGAGATGGCGACGGGCACCAAGCAGTCGGCCAACATGGCCGAGTACTTCGGTGCGGGCGAGGATGCGATCTACCTCTCCGGCATGGCTGCCGGCGCCGCCACCAGGAGCGGCGTCATCGGCTACATCGTGCCGTTCCCGATCCCCGAGGTGATCCGCCACGCCAATGCCTTCGCGCTCGGCGCGCAGGCGACGAACCCGAAGGCGAAGGTCAAGCTCGTCTGGACGTTCTCCTGGTTCGCGCCAGACAAGGAGAAGAAGGCCGCCGAGAGCCTCAAGGCCGCCGGCGCCGACGTGATCGGCCAGAACGTCGACAGCCCCGCCGCCGGCCAGTTCGCCGAGACAGCAGGGCTGCCGTGGGTCGGCTACGACTCCGACGCGTCGAAGTTCGCGCCCAAGCAGTGGCTGACCGCAGCCGTCTACAACTGGGGCCCGTACTACGCCAGCCGCGTCAAGGCCGTGATTGACGGCACCTGGAAGACCGGCTTCTACTACGGCAACATCAAGGACGGGTTCACCGACATCGCCCCGTTCGGCCCGTCCGTCTCGGCCGCCACCAGGGCGAAGATCGCGGCCAGGCGGAAGACGCTGATCGCCGGCACCTGGAACGAGTACAACGGCCCGATCATGGATCAGGCCGGCAAGGTGCGCATCGCCGCGGGCAAGCGCGCCACGCTCGGCGAGCTGTTGGGCATGGACTGGCTCGTCAAGGGCATCGACGGCCGCCCGAAGGGCTAAGAACTCATTTCAGAATGAGCGCCGCCCGCGGATCGCTCGGATCGTCCTTCGGCCCGGAGCCCGGCCGCTGCGCGTCCGACCTGTGGGCCTGCGGCGACCGGCTCTTGTCCAGGCGGCCAGCCTGGCCTGCGAGCCGGGCGA
>JANXXF010000425.1 GCA_025350775.1 Actinomycetes bacterium | reverse complement strand
AGACCCCGGTGAACTCGGCAAAACGGCCAATTGCCTAAACGCGTCGGCAGCAGCCGCCAACATTGAAAGCGATCGGTTCTGGGCTGTCAAAAGGCCGAAGAATCGCGTGTCCAATCCCGGCAGCCTCTGAATTCGTTCCAGGTAGAGAACGCGTCATGGCAACGGCCGATCCAGGTGCGCTGGAGCGACGGCGACCCGCTCGGGCACGTCAATAACGCCGTGTACCTCACCTACCTCGAGAGCGCTCGCGGCGGGCTCGTCGAGGACGCGCTGGGCGCCGGCGAGTGGTCGAGCTGGATCCTCGCCCGCATCGAGCTCGACTTCCTGCGCGAGATCCCGGTCTCGGTGCGCGAGATCACCGTGCGCTGCGCCGTGCTGCGGATCGGCAACTCCAGCGTGCGCACCCGCGACGAGGCGGTGCTGGCCGACGGCACCGTCGCCGCGCGCGCCGAAGCGGTCATCGTCGTGCGCGACCTCGAGACCGGGCGGCCGCGGCCGCTCACCGGCCGAGAGCGGGTGGCGTTGGGGCGGTATCTCGTGGTCGAGGAGGAGCCTTCGCCGTCGGCCTAGAGGGGCGGCGGCCGTGTGCCGGCAGGCCCGGGATCAGAGCGCCAGGGTCTCGGCGACGCTGAACTTGCCCAGCCACAGCGCCGACCCGGCGATGGCGCCGTCGCAGCCGAGGTCGCGCACCGCGCGGAGGTCGGCGAGCGAGGCGATGCCGCCGGCAGCGATCACCGGCAGCCCGCTGGCAGCGATCACCTCGGCCAGTAGGCCGAGGTCGGGGCCGGTCATCGTGCCGTCGCGGTGCGTGTTGGTGACGAGGACGCGCGTGACGCCGACGGTGGCGCAGCGCGCGGCGAGCTCGGCTGCGGTCGCGTTCGAGCCCTCAGTCCAGCCCTTCGTGGCGACCTTGCCGTCGCGGACGTCGATCGTGACGACGAGCCTGCCGCCGAAGCGGGCGACTGCAGCCTCGAGGAAGCCGCTCGCGAGCGCCGCAGTGCCGACCATCACGCGCGCGGCCCCCGCTGCGAGCCCTGCCTCGATCGCCTCCAGGCTGCGGTAGCCGCCGCCGACCTGCACGGGCGTGGCGCCCGCGGCCCCCACGATGCGCTCCACCAGGCCGGGGGAGGCGGCGCCCGAGAACGCCCCGTCGAGGTCGATCAGGTGCAGGTAACGGGCACCCTCGGCGGCGAAGCGGGCAGCCGCCACGGCGGGGTCGTCGTCGCCGCGGATCGTGATCTCGTCGCGCTTGCCCTCGCGCAGGCGTACGACCTTCCCCTCGAGCACGTCGATCGCGGGCAGGACGGTGAAGGGGTGGAAGGCGTCGGCGGGCTTGTGGTCGCAGGCGGTCATCGTGCTAACATGCTAACATGACTACGACAGGGAGCTCCGTGCAGGAGGCGCCGCGTCAGCAGGTCGAGCCGCTGCCCGGGCTCGACGATCTCGCCGATGCCGTCCTGCTCCTGCGTGACCGTGACGACGCCACCCGCTTCCTCCGCGACCTTTGCACGCTCGCGGAGCTGGAGCAGCTGACGCACCGCTGGCAGATCGTCCGGCTGCTCGAGCAGAAGGTCTCGTATCTCGAGATCGCAGAGCGTATCGGCACGAGCACCGCCACGGTCACCCGGGTCGCACACTGGCTGCGCCACGGCACCGGCGGCTATCGCGTCGTGCTGGAGCGCACGCTGCGCCGCGAGAAGGCGAAGAAGGCGTGAGCGTCGTCTCGCTGCCCCGGGCCGGCGCCAACGGCCGACTCTCGCTCGCAGTGCCGTCGAAGGGGCGCATGTCGCAGCCTGCGCTCGAGCTGTGCGCCGCCGCCGGCCTCTCGTTCGAGGTGAGCGATCGCGCCCTCGTGGTGCCGTGCTCCAACGCGCCGGTCGACCTGCTGCTTGTCCGCGCCGACGACATACCCGAGTACGTCCAGGACGGGGTCGTCGATGCAGGCATAACCGGGGCAAACCTGGTCGTCGAGCACGACATCGACGTCGTCGAGCGCGCGCCGCTCGGCTTCGGGCGCTGCCGGCTCGCCGCCGCGGTGCCGGAGGATTCGCGCTTCGAGCGACTCGAGGATCTCGGCGGCCTGCGCGTTGCCACGAGCTTCCCGGTGACGACGCGCGTCAAGCTCGGCGAGCTCGGCATCGAGGTGACTCTCGTCGAAGTGTCGGGCTCGGTTGAGGTAGCGCCCCGGCTCG
>JANXXF010000423.1 GCA_025350775.1 Actinomycetes bacterium | reverse complement strand
TCGTCGACGAGATCGTCGGCGGCGTCGTGCCGCACAGCTTCCGGCCGGCCGTCGATCGTGGCGTCCAGGAGGCGATGCTGCACGGCGACCTCGCCGGCGCCCGCGTGCAGGGCGTCCGCGTACGCCTCACCGACGGCCAGTACCACAACGTCGACTCGTCCGAGATGGCGTTCAAGATCGCCGGCTCGATGGCGTTCCGGGATGCCTACGCGCTGGCCGACCCGGTGCTGCTGGAGCCGATCATGGAGCTCGAGGTGACCGTGCCCGACGATGCGGTGGGCGCCGTCAACGGCGACCTCAACTCGCGGCGCGGCCGGCTGCACGGCATGGAGCCCCTGGGCGGCATGACGACGATCCAGGCCGACGTGCCGATGGCCGAGATCCTCACCTACGCGCAGACGCTGACGTCGCTCACGGGCGGGCGGGGCGAGTACCACATGCACTTCCTGCGCTACGAGGAGGTGCCGGTGCACATCGCAGCGAAGGTCGTGGAGGAGACGAGGAAGCTGCGCGACGCCGGCGCCCGCGTGTAGGCCGGTACTGGACAGCGCGGGTAGACTCGGCGCTCCGTGCGCATCTCCACGACCTGGGTAGTCCGCGTGTGCGCCGTCTGCGAGCGGACGCTGCTCCAGGGCGAGCACGCGCGCAAGCTGCGCCGCGCCCCCGGCGGCGAGGCGCTGGACGTGTGCGCGCTGTGCGAGCGGCATGCGCTCGACCACGGCTGGGTGCGCGAGGGCAGCCCGCTGCAGCCGTCGGTGCGCGCCGAGCGGCGCAAGCAGAAGCTGCCGAGCCTCGCCGCGATCTTCGGCGGTGTCCGCCGGCCGGTGACGGCCACGCCCGGCGACGAGCCGATCCTACGCCGCCTCAGCGAGGCCGAGCTGGCGATCGTCGAGGCGGCCGAGGTGTTCAATGCGAGCCCCTTCCGCCGCACTGCGGCCGGCCTGATGAGGAGCCTCGGCGATGCCAGGGTCAGCATCGTGCCGCTGCCGGGCGTGCACGGCGAGGTCGTCGTGACGATCGCCTGGGAGCTCTCCTGGTACCAGTACCGCGTCGACCCCGACGGGCCGCAGGCGGTGCGCCTGGCCGAGCGCGGCTACGAGCTCGACGACATCGACGACGCGCTGCGCGACTGGAATGCGCGGCTCGCCGAGGACGGGCGCGTCATGCCGGAGATCGCCCGGCTCTGACGGGTAGCTGGAACTCCCCCGTTCGGGGGGATTGACCGCGCGCCTTGGGCCGTACACTGCGGGGCGTGATCTACTGCGTCGTACCGCGCGATCTCGCCGACGACCTCCTCGAGAAGATGGTCGAGCGGTACAAGGACAACCCGAACGTGACGGTGATCGTCGATCGCCGCTGGGGCGAGGAGCGGCGCAAGACCGCGACCTTCGGCGGCCAGCGCACCCTGCGCGACCGGCGGCGGCGCCGGCAGCCCGGCAGCTTCCTCGACACCGATCCGCCGACCGCGGCCTGACCGCGGCGCCCGGCGCCCGCCGCGTAGGACCCAGCGCCGGCCGCGGCGCCCGGCGCCCGCCGCAACGCACGAGGAACCGGCCGCAACGTGCCCGACCTGCGACAATCGCAGGCGTGACCGACTCGACGAAGACCTTCCGCAACTTCATCGACGGCGCGTGGGTGGATGCCGCGTCGGGTACCACCTTCGACAGCACCGAGCCCGCGACCGGCGACCACGTCGGCACCTTCCCGCGCTCGGCCGCCGCCGACGTCGACCGCGCCGTCGAGGCTGCCCACGCCGCCTGGGAGAGCTGGCGCCTCGTGCCCGCGCCCAAGCGCGCCGAGGTGCTCTACCGCTTTGCCGCGCTGCTCGGCGAGCGCAAGGCCGAGCTGGCCGAGCTGATGTCGCGCGAGATGGGCAAGGTGCTGGTGGAGGCCGGCGGCGACGTGCAGGAGGCGATCGACATGAGCCTCTACATGGCCGGCGAAGGCCGCCGCCTGTTCGGCCAGACGACGCCGTCGGAGCTGCCCGACAAGTTCAACATGAGCGTGCGTATGCCGGTCGGCGTCGTCGGCGCGATCACGCCGTGGAACTTCCCGATCGCGATCCCCGCCTGGAAGCTGGCGCCCGCTCTGGTGTGCGGCAACACCGTGGTGCTGAAGCCCGCCGAGGACACCCCGCTGCTGGCGGCGCGGTTCGTCGAGCTGCTGGTCGAGGCGGGGGTGCCGGCGGGCGTCGTCAACGTCGTGCACGGCTACGGCGAGGATGCCGGCGACCGGCTCGTGCGCCACCCCGACGTCCCCGTCATCACCTTCACCGGCTCCCGCGAGACGGGCGTCGCGGTGACGAAGGCGGCGGCCGACCGGCTCAAGCACGTCCACCTCGAGCTGGGCGGCAAGAACGCGATCATCGTGATGGACGACGCCGATCTCGACCTGGCCGTCGAGGGCATCCTCTGGTCGGGCTTCGGCACGACGGGGCAGCGCTGCACCGCCGCCAGCCGCGTGATCGCGCACAGGGACGTGATCGGCGCCCTGCAGTCGCGCC
>JANXXF010000417.1 GCA_025350775.1 Actinomycetes bacterium | reverse complement strand
GACGGCGAGCTTGCCGGCCGGGATATCGGGGAGCAGGGCGAGCACGTGCTCGAGCGCTTCCTCGTCGTCGTCGGCGTCCTTGGGCGAGAGCACGAGCACCTCCGGGTCGAGGAGCTCGAGCACGGCCTGCAGCTGGTCGTCGTCGGTGACGCTGACGACGAGCTCCAGTCCGAGCAGCTTCGCCTCGGCGGCGAAGTGGGCGAGGTCGTCCTCGTCGTCGCCGACCGCCACGACGTCGAGCAGGCAGGCGTCGGCGTCGCTGCCGACGGCATCCTCGATGCGGCCGCGGAAGAGGATCGGCAGGCCGGTCGCGAGGGCGACGCCGGAGCCGCCGGGGAGGGTGGCGACACCGTCCGCGCCCTGCTCCTCGGCCGCGCGTGCAGCTGCCGCGTCGCCGACACTCGCGATGATCGAGATGCCGTCTCCCTCGGAGATGGCCTGGCTGAGCCGTCGTGAGCCGGTCACGTGCGGGCTAAGCGTAGATGCTGCAGTCGCTGTTCACCGGAGGAGCCGTAGGGTACGGCCGGCATCAGACGCCGATCGGGTGCCAGACGGTCTTCAGCTCGAGCAGCTGCTCGACGTCGGCGAGGCGCTGGCCGTCGGCGGGGCCGCGCACGACGCGCTTGACGTTGTCGGCGGCAGCGCGCTCGAGCGCCGTGGCGAAGGCGGGGTCGCCGCCGGGCGCCGCGACCGCCCCGCTGATGTCGATCGCGTTGACATCCATGTGCGAGGCGAGCCAGGGCGCCGTCTCGGCCGGGTCGCCGGTGAGGATGTTGACGACGCCGGCGGGCACGTCGGCGGTGGCGATGCACTCGGCCAGCTCGACTGCGGCGAGCGGGTGCAGCTGCGAGGCGAGCGCGACGACGACGTTGCCGCCGGCGAGCGCGGGTGCGAGCCGCGAGATCAGGCCGAGCAGCGCCGGCTCGGCGGGCGCCACGATCCCCACGACGCCCGTCGGCTCCGGCACGGTGAAGTCGAAGTACGGCCCGGCCACGGGGTTCGCGCCGCCCACCACCTGCGCCAGCTTGTCCGTCCAGCCGGCGTACCAGACGACGCGATCGACGGCCCGGGCGACCTCGTCCGGCCCCGAGCACGTCGCAGCGAGATCGCCGGCGCGGGCCTCCATCAGCTCGGCCAGCCGGTAGAGCACCTGGCCGCGGTTGTACGCGGTCGCCTTCGCCCAGCCAGGGAACGCGCCGCGGGCCGCCTTCACTGCGTCGCGGACGTCCTTGCGCGAGGCGAGCGCGACGTTGGCGCCCTCCACCTCGACGACCCGCCCCGACTCCGAGCGCGGGAACGCGCCGCCGATGAACAGCTTGTAGGTCTTCATGACGGGGAGGCGGTCGGTCATGCCTCGCCCCCGCCGACCCCGGCCTCTTCGAGCGAGAGGTACGCCGCGAGCCCGTGCCGCCCGCCCTCGCGCCCGTACCCCGACTCCTTGTAGCCGCCGAAGGGAGAGGTCGGGTCGAAGCGGTTGTACGTGTTCGCCCACACGACGCCGGCGCGCAGCCGCTGCGCCATCCAGAGGATGCGCGAGCCCTTCTCCGTCCAGACGCCCGCGCTGAGGCCGTACGGCGTGTTGTTCGCCTTCTCGACCGCCTCGTCGGGCGTGCGGAAGGTGAGGACGGAGAGGACGGGGCCGAAGATCTCCTCCTGCGCGATGCGGTGGCTCTGCGCGACCTCGGTGAACACGGTCGGCGGGTACCAAAACCCCTTCTCCGGCAGACGGCAGGCGGGCTGCCAGATCGTGGCGCCCTCGTCGCGGCCGGACTGGACGAGCTCCTCGATGCGCGCGAGCTGCTCGGCGGAGTTGATCGCGCCGATGTCGGTGTTCTTGTCGAGCGGGTCGCCGACGCGCAGCTTCTCCATGCGCCGGCGCAGCTTCGCGATCAACTGCTCGGCGACGCTCTCCTGCACGAGCAGTCGCGAGCCGGCGCAGCACACGTGGCCCTGGTTGAAGGTGATGCCGGTGACGATGCCCTCGACGGCCTGGTCGAGCGCCGCGTCGTCGAAGACGATGTTGGCACCCTTGCCGCCGAGCTCGAGGGTGAGGCGCTTGCCGCTGCCCGCGACCGCGCGCTGGATGCTCTTGCCCACCTCGGTCGAGCCGGTGAAGGCGATCTTGTCGACCCCCGGATGCGCGACGAGCGCGGCGCCCGTGCGGCCGTCGCCGGTGACGACGTTGACGACCCCCGCCGGCAGGCCCGCCTGGCGCAGGACGTCGCAGAAGAGGAGGGCCGTGAGCGGCGTCGACTCGGCCGGCTTGAGCACCACAGTGTTGCCCGTGGCAAGCGCCGGAGCGACCTTCCAGGCCAGCATCAGCAGCGGGAAGTTCCAGGGGATGATCTGCCCGGCGACGCCCAGCGGCCGTGGCTGCGGGCGGCCGGGGAAGGCGTACTCCAGCTTGTCGGCCCAGCCGGCGTAGTAGAAGAAGTGCGCCGCCGCAAGCGGCACGTCGACGTCGCGCGACTCCTTGATCGGCTTGCCGCCGTCGAGGCTCTCCAGCACGGCGAACTCGCGGGCGCGCTCCTGCAGCAGGCGGGCGATACGGAAGAGGTACTTGGCGCGCTCGGCGCCCGGGAGGGCGGCCCAGCCGGGAAACGCGGCCCGCGCGGCGCGGACGGCCCGGTCGACGTCCTCCTCGCCTCCCTGCGCGATCTCGGCGAGCTGCTCCTCGCTGGCCGGGCTGATCGTGGCGAAGCGCTCGCCGGCGGCCGGCTCGACCCACTCGCCACCGATGTAGAGGCCGTAGGCGGGGGCGATCGTGACGACAGCGCGGGACTCGGGGGCGGGCGCGTACTCCCACGCGGCCGGCGCAGGGACGATGTCAGTCATTCGTGAAGTAGTCGAGCGACTGGTAGCGGCCGGTGCGCTGCGTGTGGAGCTGCATCAGGACGTCATTCAACAGGGACGAGGCGCCCAGCCGGTAGAGGTCGGGCGTCAGCCAGGCGAGGCCGAGCGTCTCGTGCACCTGCACGAGATACTGGACGGCCTGCTTCGCGGTGCGGATGCCGCCCGCGGCCTTCATGCCGACGCGGCGGCCGGTGGCGTCGTGCACGTCGCGGATCGCCTCCAGCATGCAGAGCTGGATCGGCAGCGTTGCCGAGGCGGCGGCCTTGCCGGTCGAGGTCTTGATGAAGTCGGCGCCGGCGGCCATGGCGAGCAGGGACGCGCGGCGGATCGCGTCGTAGCCGCCGAGCTCTGCGGTCTCGAGGATCACCTTGAGGTGCGCTGCGCCGCACACCTCCTTCACGGCGACGATCTCGTCGTAGACCTTCCCGTAACGGCCCGAGAGGAAGGCGCCGCGATCGATCACCATGTCCACCTCGTCGGCGCCCATGGCGACCACCTCTTCCACCTCGCGCACTTTGATCGCCGTGGGTGACTGGCCGGACGGAAACGCCGTCGCCACCGACGCGACCTTCACGCCGCTCCCGCGCAGGCGCGCCACCGCCGTCGGCACGAGATTCGGGTAGACGCACACGGCGGCGCACGACGGCACCGAGGCATCCTGCGCGTCGGGCCGGATCGCCTTCGTGCAGAGCGCCGTCACCTTGCCCGGCGTGTCGGCGCCCTCGAGCGTCGTCAGATCCATGCAGCGGATCGCCAGGTCGAGCGCGAGGAGCTTCGACTCCTTCTTGATCGAGCGCCCGGCGAGGTCGGCCGCGCGGGCTTCCAGCGCGACCGCGTCCACCGAGCCGACGCGGGTCAACCGCAGGGAGGCGGGGAGCTCGAAGCCTCCGGGGAGCGCAGGCATCGTCGCCACGAAGGCAGTGTAGATACGGAGGTGAGCACGAGTGAGGCGGCCCGTGACGACGCGTCTTCCCGCCGGCTCGACTTCGCCGCTCAAGCCACCTCGCGGGGTGGCGCCGCCTCGGCTCGCCCCCACCCCACCGCTCCGGCCAGCGTCGTCGACACGAGCTGGTTGAGCGACACGCCCTCGCCGCGCGCCCGGCGCACGAGCTCGCCGTGGAGCCCCTTCGGGATGCGAACGACGAAGTTGCCGCTGTACGCGTCGCGCGGCTCCGGGATCTCCATCCCGTCCTCGAGAGCGACTACGAGCCAAGAGCGCAGCGCGCCGTAGACGCGCTCGACGGCCTCGGCGGCTGTCCGCCCCTGGGCGAGGCAGCCGGGCAGCTCCTCGATGCGCGAGACGTACCCGGCGTTCCCATCGTCGTCGGTGTCGAAGACTGCGCTGACGGTATACGGCAGGCGCACGTAGTGCTCGACCAGCTCATCCAGCGGCGTCTTCGGCATTCAGGATCTCCTCCACAGCGGCGATGACGTCGGACACGTAGGCGGGGAGTAGCGGGCTCCGCGGGTCGATCGTGACGAGTCTCGGGCGCTGGGGGTGCGAGTAGACCCGATGGTCGCCCTTCCCTGAGCGGCGCACGAAGCCGGCGAGGCGGAGCACCCTGTCGACCTCCGACGGGTGGACGCTGCGCCGCCGCGTTCTGACCGCGACAAGCCAGGCCTCGAGCCGCTCCCGATCACGATACTGCATACGGTACTACATATCGAACAGACCCTCACGCCTGCGACTGCCCGAAAGGTGTATCTGCTCGCCGCCCGGAACCGGCCAGGTGACGCGCGGCCCAAAGCGGCGTACCATCGCAGGCATGCCCCAGTTCACGGTCAACACAACGCGCTTCGACCCCTACAAGGGCTTCAAGTTCCGGGTCAAGTGGGACGGCCGGTACGTCGCCGGTGTCGATGCGATCAGCCCGCTGCGCCGGCGGACGGACGTCGTCACCCACCGCGAGGGAGGAGAGCCGAACGTGCTGCGCCGCTCGCCGGGGCTGACGAACTTCGACCCGATCGTCCTCACCCGCGGCCGCACGCACGACACGGACTTCGAGGCCTGGGCGAACCGCGTGTGGAGCCTCGGCGCGGGCGTGGGCACCGAGGTCTCGCTCGGCGACTTCCGCAAGGACATCGTCATCGAGCTGATGAACGAGGCAGGCCAGGTCGCGCTTGCCTTCAAGGTCTACCGCTGCTGGCCGTCCGAGTACGTGGCGCTCGACGACCTCGACGCCGGCGCGAGCTACGTCGCGATCGAGTCGCTCACGCTCGAGCACGAGGGCTGGGAGCGCGACACGAGCGTGACCGAGCCGCAGGAGCCGAAGACCGCCAAGAAGTAGCGCGTGCCGCGCGGCGCCCTACCGGCGGCGCAGCGTGCGCCCGACGGTGGCCGCCGCAATGTGCGCCGCCATCGCCGGGTTCTCCTGGAGCCGGCGCAGCGAGTACTCGTACCAGCGCACGCCGTAGGGCACGTAGACGCGCAGGCGGTGGCCGTCGGCGACGAGCCGTGTCGCCCGCTCCTCGCGCACGCCGAGCAGCATCTGCACCTCGTAGTCGTCGGGGCCGAGGCCGGCCTGTTCGACGATGCGCAGCGACTCGCCCAGCAGCCACTCGTCGTGGGTCGCCAGCGCGAGCCGCGAGCCGGCGGCGAGCAGCACCTCGAGCGCCCGCACGAAGGCGGCGCGCACGGCGGCCTGATCCTGGAAGGCGACGGCGGCGGG
>JANXXF010000415.1 GCA_025350775.1 Actinomycetes bacterium | reverse complement strand
GCGGCCGCGAACCACGTCGTATCGATCGCGTACTCGTCGAACAGTCGCATCAGCCGGAAGACGCCGGCGCGGCTGCCGTACTCGTACACCGACTCGGCCGCCAGGTCGCGGTACTCGGGCGGCATCACGTAGGGGATCTCGGCCAGCCCCTCGTTGCGGCCGTCCCCGGCGGCGATCGAGTACTCGGAGCCCTCCTCCTGGTTGATGCAGAGGCTCACCACGAGCTTCGCGTCGTTCGGCCACACCACCTTGGGCGCCTGCCGGCCGTAGCCGGGAAACTCGCGGCGGGGCCCGGGAACGTCCTTGTCAATGAGCGGCATGACTCCTCCTCGATCGCTGGTGCGTCTTCCGGGAGCAACGATAGACGCGCCCGGCAGACATACCCAACGGGGAGGCGTTCGGATTCCCACTAGGATCACCTGCGCATGGCCGATCACCCCTCCATTCCGACCCTGAGCATCCGTGGCCTGTCGAAGACCTTCGGCGGCGTGCAGGCGCTCAAGCAGGTTGATCTGACGATCATGCCGGGCGAGGTGCACGGCCTGCTGGGCGAGAACGGCTCGGGCAAGTCGACGCTGATCAAGGTGCTCGCAGGCTTCCACCAGCCGGAGGAGGGCGAGCTCGAGATCCACGGCACGCGGGTGAAGCTGCCGCTCAACGCAGGCCAGTTCCGCGGCCTCGGCATGAGCTTCGTCCACCAGGACCTCGGCCTGATCCCGTCGCTGACCGTCGTCGAGAACCTGCGCATCGCCGAGCTCGCTCAGCCCAAGAGCTGGGTCGTCTCGTGGGGCAAGGAGCGGATGCGCGCACGCAAGACGTTCGCGAAGTACGGCATCGTGCTCGACCCGGGCGCCCGCGTCTCCGATCTGCTGCCGGTCGAGCGCGCCCTGCTCGCGATCGTGCGCGCGGTCGAGGAGATGCGCGCCGACGCAGCGCACGCC
Source organism: Actinomycetes bacterium (assembly GCA_025350775.1). Lineage (GTDB taxonomy): Bacteria > Actinomycetota > Thermoleophilia > Gaiellales > Gaiellaceae > CANFDS01. The sequence continues at coordinate 14,945 of JANXXF010000415.1, read as the reverse complement.
GAGCGCGGGCTGCTGATCCTCGACGAGCCGACCGTCTACCTGCCGAAAACCGGTGCCGACAAGCTGTTCTCGCTCGTGCGCGAGATCGTCAACACCGGCGCCTCGGTGCTGTTCGTGTCACACGACCTGGACGAGGTGGCGGACATCACCGATCGCGTCACCGTTTTGCGCGACGGCCGCAACGCCGGCACGGTCGTCACCAGCGAGGCCCGACCCGGCGAGTTCGTCGAGCTGATCATCGGACGGCGGCTGACGGTGCTCGAGGCACAGCACCACGACGTCTCGGGCAAGGAGATCCGGGCCTCGGTGCGCGGCCTCACGGGCGGCTCGCTCGAGGACCTCTCGTTCGAGCTCCACGCCGGCGAGGTGCTCGGTGTCACCGGGCTGGCCGGCTCAGGCTTCGAGCAGATCCCGTACCTGCTGTTCGGTGCCTGGCGGCCCCAGGCCGGCCGCATCACCCTGGACGGCAACGACCTCGACCTGACGCGGATGATCCCGTCGCGGGCGATCGCACTGGGCATGGCGCTGATCCCCGCCGACCGCCAGAAGGACGGCAGCGTCGGCTCGCTGCCGATCGTCGACAACATCACGCTGCAGGTGCTGCCGAAGTACTTCAACGGCGTCAAGCTCGACCGCCGCGCGATGGTCGCCGACGCGCAGGCCGGCATGACCGAGTTCGACGTGCGACCGAATAACGCGAAGCTGACGTACGGCTCGCTCTCGGGCGGCAACCAGCAGAAGGCGCTGCTCGCCAAATGGATGCAGACCGGCCCGTCGCTGCTTCTGCTGCACGAGCCGACACAGGGCGTCGATGTCGGCGCGCGCCAGCAGATCTTCGCGATGATTCGCGACGCGGCGGCAAATGGCATGTCCGTCGTCTGCGCGAGCTCCGACTACGAGCAGCTCGCTGCGATCTGCGACCGCGTCTTCGTCTTCAGCCACGGGCGCATCCTCAGCCTCCTCAGCGGCGCCGAGGTCACCAAGGAGCGCATCACCGAGCAGTGCTACAACAGTCTGTCCCTCGAGGAAAGTGTGGTCTCGTGAGCGAGCAGCCCGAGCTGGTCCCGGCGACATCCGAGGGGTCGCTCGGCGCACGCGTCAAGGCGAATGTGCGCGACCACCTCAAGCCCGCGGACTTCCTCCAGCGCTACGCGCTGATCATCGTCTGGGGCTTCGTCGTGCTCCTGTTCTCGGTGATCCCGTCGACCTCGGGCACATTCCCGACCACGGGCAACTTCTCCACCATCTTCGGGACACAGGCCGTGATCCTCGTTGTCACGCTCGCGCTGCTCGTGCCGCTCGTCGCCGGCGACTACGACCTCTCGGTCGCCGCGACGCTGACGCTGTCGGCAATGACGATCGCGCTGCTCAACACCCAGCACGGCATCAACATCTATCTCTGCGTCGTGATCGCCCTCGCGATCGGCGCCGGCGTCGGCTTCATCAACGGCGCGATCGTCGTGCTGATCGGGATCGACCCGTTCATCGCCACACTGGGCACGCAGACGTTCATCACCGGCGTCGTCTACTGGATCAGTGCGTCCACCACGATCTCGGGCGTCTCGCAGAACCTGATCACGCCGGTTGTCGTCGACCGCTGGCCCAGCTTCTTCCCGATCCCGCTGATGTTCTGGTACGGCGTCGCCCTGACGGCGATCCTCTGGTTCGTCCTCGAGTTCACGCCGCTCGGCCGTCGCCTGCTGTTCGTCGGGCGCGGGCGCAGCGTCTCCCGGCTGTCAGGCCTGCGTGTCGGCCGCATCCGTTGGGGCGCCCTCACCACTTCCGGCTTCCTCGCTGCCGGCGCCGGCGTCCTCTACGTCGGCCAGAGCGGCGGTGCCGACCCCAGCTCGGGCCTGCAGTTCCTCCTGCCCGCCTTCGCCGCAGCGTTCCTCGGCTCGACGAGCATCCAGCCGGGCCGTTTCAACCCGATCGGCGCGCTCATCGCCGTCTACTTCCTGATCTCGGGCATCACCGGCCTGCAGCTCCTGGGCGCGCAGAGTTACGTGCAGTTCCTGTTCTACGGCGGCGCCCTCGTGCTCGCCGTGGCGCTGTCGCAGATCGCGCGGCGCCGCGAGGCGGCCGCGGCGGGCGGGCCGGGCTCGACGTAGGCCGGCGGGGAGCAGGACGATGAACGTCCCCGTCGCCGGCATCCCGGCGCTGCTCGCGAGCGGGGAGCTCTCGTCGGTCGAGCTGACGCGCGCCTACCTCGAGCGGATCGACCGCTTCGACGGCGCGCTCGGCTCGACCTTCGCGGTGATGGCCGCATCAGCGCTGGCGGAAGCCGCCGTCGCCGATGCGGCGCGGGCCGCCGGCGCGCCGCTCGGCCTGCTGCACGGGGTGCCGGTGGGCTTCAAGGACAACATCGACGTTGCCGGGGTGCCGACCACCGTCGGCTCGTCCTTCTTTCCCGAACCGGCCCGCCGCGACGCCGCGAGCGTGCGCCGCCTGCGCGCCGCCGGCGCCGTCGTCCTGGCAAAGCTGGCGCTGCACGAGCTGGCGTACGGCGTGACGTGCGTGAACCGCCACGTGCACGACTGCCGCAACGCCTGGGACCTGCAGCGGATCCCCGGCGGGTCGAGCGCCGGGCCGGGCGCAGCCCTCGCCGCCGACCTCTGCACGATCGCGCTCGGCACCGACACGGGCGGCTCGGTGCGCATCCCGGCGGCGCTGAACGGCGTCAGCGCGCTGCGGCCCACGCCGGGCCGAGTGCCGAACGACGGGGTGTTCCCGGTGTCGTGGACGTACGACGTGGTCGGCCCGCTGGCGCGCTCGGCGGAAGATGTGGCGTTGGCGACGGCGGCGCTCGTCGACCCGGGCGGCGCGGATCCGCGCGAACGGCTCCCCGCCGGCGTACGCGGGCTGCGGGTGGGCGTGCCACAGGCGTTCTTCTTCGACGACACCGACCCGGAGATCGTCACGGCCACTCTCCATGCCGTCGACGTGCTGTGCGCGGCCGGTGCGATCCGTGTCGCTATCGATGTGCCGGGCGCGGAGCGGTCACACGAGATCATGCGCACGCTGATCTGGTCGGAGGCGTACGCGGTGCACCGCCGGCGCCTGGCCGAGCAGCCAGAACGCTTCGGCGACGACGTACGACGCCGGCTCCTGCTGGGCGAGGCCGTGAGCGGCGCAGACTACGCCGCGGCCCGCGCTGCGGCGCGTGTCTTCGCCCGCTCGACACAGCGCCTGTTCGAGCGCATCGACGTCATCGTGGCGCCCACCACCGGGGCGACCGCCCCACTCGTCGCCGACTCCGAGACGATCGCCACCACGAACCGTCTAACGCGCGCGACGTACGCGTGGAGTCTCGCCGGGCTGCCGACGGTTGCTGCGCCCTGCGGCTTCTCGAGCGACGGGCTGCCCATCGGGCTGCAAGTCGCAGCCGCCCCCGGCGCGGACGCCGTCGCACTCGGTGCGGTGGCCGCGTACCAGCGCGACACGGGCTGGCACCTGCAGCGCCCTCGTTGATCGAGGCGGCTTCCCCGGAACGGGATACACTCATCGCACCTAAGGGTCAGCTTGCCGGTGGCAGCCGGAACGGCCCAGATCAACAGGAGGCTCATGTCCATTCGTTCATCCAGGGCACGGATCGCGGGCATCACGACCGCAATCGGCGCCGCAGCGGCCCTCGCCGTCCTCGTCGCCGGTGTCGCCGGCGCCGCGCCCGCGAAGAAGCAGGCGATCGACTTCAAGTACCTGCAGGCCCAGATCGACAAGTTCTCGGCAATCCCGAAGTTCCAGGCCCCCGGCCCGGCCTTCGACGCGTCGAAGGTCAAGGGCAAGAAGATGTTCAGCATTCCGGTCTCGATGGCCAATCCGTTCACGGCCAACATCCAGACCGCCATGCAGGGCGGCGCCAAGGTCATCGGGATCGACTTCACGACGTTCTCGAACCAGGGCCAGCCTTCGCAGTGGGTGCAGGGCATGGGCCAGGCCATCACCCAGAAGGTCGACTTCATCGACCTCGACGGCGGCACCGACCCGCGCCTGCTCGGCCCGCAGCTCGCAGCCGCCCGCAAGGCCGGCATCCCGGTGCAGACTTCGCACCTGTACGACCCGTCGCAGCCCGCTCCGGCGAGCATCGATCTCTCGGTCCCCGCCGAGTACACAGTCGCGGCCCGGCTCGAGGCCGACTGGATCATCCTCGACACCAAGGGCAAGGCCAACGTCGTCGTCGTCACCTCGAACGAGATCCTGCCGACGGCACCGATCGTCGCCGCCATCAAGGACGAGTTCGCGAAGCAGTGCGGCTCGGCCTGCAAGGTCACGTTCCTGAACGCGCCGGTCACCGACTGGGCCACCAAGATCACGCCGGGCGTGCAGTCCGCCATGGTCAAGGACGCGAAGGTGAATTACATCCTGCCGATCTACGACTCGATGTCGCAGTTCGTTGTCCCGGCGATCACCGCCGCGGGCAAGACCGGCAAGGTCTCGATCGCCACCTACAACGGCACCCCCTTCGTCATGAACTACCTGGCCAAGGGCCAGGCCGTCAAGATGGAGGTCGGCGAGAACCTCAACTGGCTCGGCTGGGCGTACATCGACTCCGCCGCCCGCTACCTGGCCGGTGTCGCACTGCCGAAGCCGCCGAAGCACTTCAACACGCACACCGCTCTACGCGTCTTCACCGCCAAGAACATCAAGGAGGCGCTCGACTCGAAGGGCATTGCTCAGCTCTCCACCGGCTACGGTGACGCCTACGTCACCGGCTACAAGAAGCTCTGGGGCGTCAAGTAGCCCGACCGGCTTCCGGTTGTCGTTTGGCGAGGGCCCCGCAAGGGGCCCTCGCTCTCTTTACGCTGCCGGTGCGCTGGGGAGCAGCGCGCTGTCGCGCGGCTCGCCCTTGACCGCGACCTGGCCCTGCTCGTCGAGCGTGCAGCCGGCGTAGCCGTTCAGGCCTGCCTTCTTGCCCGGGTCGAAACCCTTGTCGACCCCGATGGCGCCGGTCCCGGCGCGCACGCTGAACTGCTCCCAGAACGAACGGCCCGACTCGACTTGCACCGGCAGGATCTCGACCACGACGTCGTCGCTCTGGGCTCTGCCGCCGTCGACGGTGAGGAAGCCGAGGAGACAGCCGACCGTGAAGCCGCCCTTGCGCACGTCGGTGACGATCTTCGCCAAGCGGCCACTGCCGTTGGCTCGGCGGAGCGCCGTGGCAACGAGGGCCGCACGGCGGGCGGACTCGGCCGCGTTCGCCGCCTCGGCGACGCAGTACGGCTTCTCCGTCGTGCCGGCCCGAGCACCGCAGACAAGAGCGGCGGCGCGCGTCTCGACGACACAGCGGTAGGTGAGCACGAAGTCGAGCGGGCCGCAGGTCACCGAGCGGAGACCGTCCGTCGTGGGCAGCAAGGCCGCCAGCAGCTGTACCGCTGCGGCTTTCGCGTCGGTGGTGGCGCCCGCCGCACGCGGCGCCGACGAGCCACCGCAGCCCGCGACGAGCACGGCGGCAGCCGCGGCGGTGCCGGCCAGCGGCGCGAGCCGCGTGAGCCGGGGAAGCCGCGTGGGCCGTCTGCGCGTGGTCGCCACCGCTACGGAGCCAGCAGGATCTTGCCCGTGTGCCCGCGGCTCTCCATCAGCCGGTGGGCGTCAGCGGCCTGGGCGAGCGGGAACACGCCGTGCACGACCGGCGTCAGCTTGCCCTGCGCGACGAGGTCGAGCGACTCGACGATCTCGCCGAAGCGCGACCGGGCCGAACCGAGCAGCGACCACTCGTTGCGGAACAGGTGGATGAAGTCGACCGGCTCCACTTCGCCCGCGTGACAGCCGATGCAGATGAGCTTGCCAAACGTCGTCATGGCGTCGATCGAGTCGCGCAGGATCTCGCCGCCGACCGATTCGTAGACGATGTCGACGCCGCGGCCGCCCGTCGCCGCACGCACCGCCTCGGTGATGTTCTCGCGCGAGTAGTTGATAACCGCCTCGGCGCCCAGCTCGCGGGCGCGCTCCAGCTTCTCGTCGGTGCGGGCCGACGCGATCACGCGGCCGCCGAGGTGCCTCGCCACCTGGATCGCCGCGGTGCCGACGCCCGAGCCGGCAGCGTTCACCAGCACCCAGTCGCCCTCGCGCATCTGGGCGCGCGTGCGCAGCGCGTGCAGCGCCGTGCAGAACGAGGTCTGCGCAGCGGCGGCAGCCTCGTACGACATGCCGTCGGGCAGCCGGTAGAGCACCCAGGCCGGCACGGCCACGTACTCGGCGTAGCCGCCGGGCGACTGGATGCCGAGCATGTTGATGTTGCGGCAGTGGTGGTGCTCGCCGAGCGCGCACATGTCGCAGGCGTTGCAGTGAATCTGGAAGACGGGCGAGACACGGTCGCCGACCGACCAGCCGGTGACGCCCGCGCCGACCTCGGCGATCTCGCCGCCGAACTCCATGCCCAGCGTGACAGGCAGCTCGAGCGGGATGCGCGACGAGCCGTTGCGCATGTCGATGTCGACGTGGTTGATGCCGCACGCGCGCACGCGCACGACGACCTCGCCGGGGCCGGCGACCGGGTCGGGCGCGGCGTCATAGACGAGGACGCTCGCGTCGCCGTACTCGTGGAAGCGCGCAGCCTTAACGCGCTTACTCCCGCGTAGCCGACGAGCGGAGCGGCGCCCACGCGGCTGCCGCGCGAGGCGGGCAGCGCGTCGACGTACTCGATCACCTCGGCCACGGGCATGACGTCGGCCATCTTCGCTGCGATGTCGAAGAGGTTCGCCTCGTGCGGGCCCTGGGCGCGGTCGCCCACCGCCTCGCGCGGCACAACGACGCGGTAGCCGTTCGAGATGCCGTCGATCGCGGTCGCGCGGACGCAGCCGGACGTCGCGCAGCCGGTCAGGATCAGCGTGTCGACGCCCTGCGAGACGAGCATCGAGCCGAGGTGCGTCTGGAAGAACGCCGACGGGTACTTCTTGCAGTAGACGACCTCGCCCTCGACGGGAGCGATGCGCTCGTCGACCTCCATGCAGTTCGGGTCGGAGAGCTGGAGCTCCAGCAGCGCCGGCACCTTCTTCACAAAGATGCCTCCGTCCGAGCCGTCGGGCAGGTAGGCGATCTGCGTGAAGTAGACGGGCACGTTGCGGCGGCGGGCGGCCGCGAGCAGCTCGGCGATCGCCGCGACGTTCGCGTCCTGGTTGCAACCGACCTTGTAGCTCGGGTCGGTGAACGCCTTCGTCATGTCGATCACGACGATCGCAGGCCTCTCGCCGAAGCCGACGCGGGCGCCGGAGCTGCTCGCGTAGAAGTCACCTGCGTCACTGCCATGCTCAGCGGCCATCTCTAGATCACTCCTCTGGTCTTGAGCTCGGCGAGGCGCTCCTTGCTGAGGCCCAGCTCGTGCTCGTACACCTGCTCGTTGGCGTTGCCGAGGTCGGGGCCGGCATGCTCGATCTTGCCCGGCGTGTCCGACATGCGGGGGATCACGTTCGGCATCTTCAGCGGCCCCAGCACCGGGTGCTGGATGGTCGTGATCGTCTCGCGGGCGGCGTACTGCGGATCCTTGAAGATGTCGGCGATCGAGTAGATCGGCGCGATCGCGCCCTCACCGGTGGCGAACGCGGCGAGCACCTCGTCGCAGGTGCGCTGGCCGATCCACTCCTGAATCAGCGTGTCGAGCTCCTCGGCGTGCTCCAGCCGGCCGGTGTGGTTCTTGAACCACGGCTCCGCGATCAGCTCCTCGTGGCCGATGATCTGCATCACGCGCTCGGCGATCGACTGGGCCGACGCCGACATGCCCAGCCACTTGCCATCGCTCGCCTGGTAGGCGTTGCGCGGCGCCGTGAACGGGGCGGCGTTGCCGGTGCGCTCCTGCACCAGTCCGAGCTGGTCGTACACGAGCGCCTGCGGCCCGAGCAGCCAGAACAGCGGCTCGTAGATCGACAGGTCGATCACCTGGCCCTTGCCGTTGCCGCCGTGCTCGCGCCACCAGAGCGCCATCATCACGGCGCCGACGCCGGTGAGCGCCGCAACACCGTCGCCGAGCGCGAAGGGCGGCAATGCCGGCGGCTTGTCGGGGAAGCCGTTGATGTAGGCGTAGCCCGAGATCGACTCGGCAAGGGTGCCGAAGCCGGGCAGGTCCTTGTACGGGCCCGTCTGGCCGAAGCCGGTGACGCGCACGATTACGAGGCCGGGGTTGAGCTCGTGCAGCACGTCGGGGCCGAGGCCCCACTTCTCGAGCGTGCCCGGCCGGAAGTTCTCGATCAGGACGTCCTTGTCCCTGAGGATCTCCTTCAGCAGGTCGCGGCCGTCGGGGTCGGAAAGCTTGCACGTCACCGAGCGCTTGTTGCGGCCGACGAACGCCCACCACAGCGACACGCCGTCCTTGCTCCAGCCGAGCCCGCGCAGGTTGTCGCCCACCGGGTGCTCGATCTTCGTCACCTCGGCGCCGTAGTCGCCCAGGAACGAGGCGATCACCGGGCCGGCGAAGAGGCTCGCCGCATCGACGACCTTGATGCCCTCGAGCGGCTTGTGACCGGACGGCGTCATGCTTCCCCCCTGAGTGCCCGGTAGAGGCGCAGCTTCTTCTTGGCGCGGTAGTAGATCGGGTAGTCGACGAAGCGGCCCTCGACCTGGATCGAGGCGAGGCCGTCGACGAGCGCGGCCTCGAACTGGTCGACGACCTTGATCGCGAGATCGAGCTCCTCGGGCGTCAGGTCGGAGTAGGCGCGATGCACGTGCTCGACCTGCGGCGGGTAGACGACGACGCGGCCGTCGAAGCCGAGCTGCCGCGAGATCAACGTGTCGGCCACGAGGGCGTCGGTGTCCTTGAGGTCGAGGAACGGTCCGTCGATCGGGGCGCGCAGGCCGGCTGCACGGGCCGCGATAATAATCTTCGAGCGGGCGTACATCACCTCGCGGCCGTTGCTCGTGAGATCGATGCCGAGGTCGACCGTGAAGTCGCCGGCGCCGAAGCCGATCGTGACCAGCCGCTCGGGCGCGCGCGCGCAGATCTCCTCGACGCAGATCAGGCCCTTCGCGGTCTCGACGAGCGCGAGCAGGCGGATCGAGCCGATCGGCAGGCCCTGGGTGCGCTCGGCGGCGGCGATCAGCTTGTCGACCTCGCCGAGCGTGTCGGGATGCTCGACCTTCGGCACCATGATGCAGTCGAGGTCGCTGCAGACGACCGCGTCGATGTCGTCCTTGGTGCGATCGGTGTGCATGCCGTTGACGCGCACGATCACGATCAGGTCGTCGGCGTAGGTCGGCAGGGCGGCGCGCGTGGTGGCACGGGCGGCCGTCTTCTCGGCATCCGCGACGGCATCCTCGAGGTCGAGGACGATCGCGTCGGCGCCGAAGTCACCGACCCGCTCGAGCCGGCGGGGATGGTTTCCGGGGGCGAACAGCAGGGAGCGGAGCGTCCGCTCGTTCCAGTCGATCACGTCGCGCAGAGCCTCCTTCGAGTGCCGGCGGTGAGCCCGCCGGCCAGTGGCGATAGCCTATTTGCACAGGCAGTCTACGGCGTGGGTGAAGGAGGCGTGATGACGGCGATCGACCGGCTGGCAGCGGGCGAGGTGACGGCGACGGAGCTGGTCGAGGCGAGCCTCGCGCGGATCGCGCAGGTGGAGGGCGAGGTGGGAGCTTTCGTCACGGTGACCGCAGCTCTTGCCCGCGAGCAGGCGGCTGCCGCCGATGCGGCGCACGCCGACGGCCGCTCGCTGGGGCCGCTGCACGGGCTGCCCGTCGGGCTGAAGGACAACATCGACACCGCCGGCATCGTCACCACCGCCGGCGCCGGGTTCTTCCTCGACCGCGTGCCGGCCGAAGACGCGGAGGTCACGCGCCGCCTGCACGCAGCCGGGGCGGTGCTCATCGGCAAGCTGACCATGCACGAGCTCGCCTTCGGCGCGACCTCGCAGAACGAGCACACCGGGCCCTGCCGCAACCCCTGGGACCTCACACGCATCCCGGGCGGCTCGAGCGGCGGCTCGGGGGCTGCCGTCGCCGCCGACGAGGTGCCCGTCTCGCTCGGCACCGACACCGGCGGCTCGGTGCGCATCCCCGGCTCGCTGAACGGCGTGGTGGGGCTGCGCACCACCTTCGGCCGCATCTCGAACCGCGGCATCTACCCGATCGCCGTCAGCTTCGACACGTGCGGGCCGCTCGCCCGGCACGCGATCGACGTGGCGCGCGTCCTGACGGTGCTCGCCGGCTACGACGCGGACGACCCGACAAGCGTCGACCACCCCGCCCAGGACTATGCCGCCGGGATCGACGGCGGCATCGCGGGGGTGCGCATCGGCGTGCCGCGCGGCTTCTTCTTCTCGGAGCTCGACCCCGAGGTGGAGGCGGCCGTGCGCGCCGCCGCCGAGCAGCTGGCGGGGCTGGGCGCGCGGGTGGAGGAGATCGACCTGCCGGGCGCCGAGCACACGCATGCGATCGTCGCGACGATGGTGCGGACGGATGCCCTGGCGCTCCACCGCGAGCGCGTGGCGGCGCACCCGGAGCAGTTCGGCGCCGAGGTGCTGCGGCGCCTGCGCTCGGCCGAGTCGATCACCGGTGCCGACTACGCGGAGGCCCGCGACGCCGGGCGCGCCTGGAGACGGCAGGTGGCGCGCCTGTTCGAGGGCGTCGACATCGTGCTGTCGCCGACGGCGAGCATCCCGGCGCCACCCGCCGAGGAGACGGGCGGCATGATCGAGACGACACGCCTGATGACCCGGCTGACGTACGCGTGGACACTCGCCGGAGTGCCCGCGGTGTCGGTGCCCTGCGGCTTCACGCGCGCGGGGCTGCCGATCGGTGTGCAGCTGGCGGGCGGAGCCTGGCAGGAGGCGCTGCTACTGCGCGCTGCCCACGCCTACCAGCAGGTGACGGACTGGCACGAGCGGCGGGCGCCGCTCGGCGGGTAGCTGCTCGGCAGAGACCTCAGCCTGGCTCAGGAACGGTCGGTCGGGCGGGTCAGCTCGATCAGCATCGAGACATCGCTGTCGGCGTCCCCGCGTTCGTCGAGCGCCGTGTACTGCGCCGCGGCGGCCTCGAGCAGCGGCAGGACGAGCCCGAGCTCCGCCGCGAGCTGCTGCGCGATGCGGACGTCCTTGAGCATCGTGCGCGCCTTCGCAGCCGCCGGCTGGTAGTGGCGCTTGCCCATCCGGGTGCCCATCACGTCCAGCTGCGGGTTGTCGGCGTTGCCGCCCTGCAGCGCCTTCTGCACCTCGGGCACCGTGAAGCCGGCCGCCTCGGCCAGCGCGAGCGCCTCCGCAACCGCATCGACCGCGATCGAGACGATCACCTGGTTGACCATCTTCATGGTGTGCCCGGCCCCGGGGCCGCCGACGTGGGTGACGGCGCCGCCGAGCCCCGCCAGCACCGGCCACACGCGGCGCACGTCCTCGTCGCTGCCGCCGGCCATGATCGCCAGCGTTCCCGTGACGGTCTTCTCGGGCCCACCGGAGACCGGCGCGTCGACCCAGCCGACGCCGCGTGCCGCGAGTGCCGCCGCGCGAGCCCGCGACTCCGAAGGCTCGTCGGTGCCCATGTTCAGGACGACCGTGCCCGGCCGCAGGTGCGGGTCGAGCGCCGCCAGCATGGCGCCGGTCGCGACGGAGTCGGCGAGCAGCAGGAGCAGGACGTCGGCGGCGGCGGCCTCGGCAAGCGTGGCGACCTGCTCGATGCCGTGGGCCAGGGCCGGGTCGAGCGGCGAGCGGTTCCAGCCGCGCACGGGGACGCCCGCCTCGGCCAGGCGCCGCGCCGCGGGCCGGCCCATCAGGCCGAGGCCGACGACGCACACCGTCGGCGCGTCCGTCGGCGCGGCGGTCGGCGCGGCGGCGCGGGCTGCCGGACGGTCGCTCAGGCGAAAAACTCCAGCAGCGCCGCCACGGTCTCGTCCGGTACCTCTTCGGCGAGGAAGTGCCCGGCGGGCAGCGCCTTGCCGGTCACATCCGCGAGGTAGCGGCGCCAGACCTCGTCGAGGTTCGCCGGCTTGCCATTCTCTCCCCACAGCACGAGGGCCGGGCACTCGACGCGGCGGCCGACGTCGGCCCGGTCGTGGACGAGGTCGATCGAGGCACCGGCCCGGTAGTCCTCGCAGGTGGCGTGGATGGTGGCGGGGTCGGCGAACGCGGCGTCGTAGGCGGCGAGCGCCTCGGGCGCGAAGAAGTCGTCGCGGCCCGCGCTCCACGATCGGAGGTGCCAGCGCAGGAAGTACGCGGGGTCGTGGCCGATCAGCGTCTCCGGGAACGGTGCCGGCTGGATGAGGAAGAACCAGTGGTAGGTGGCAGTCGCGACCTGCTGGTCGACGGCGTCGAAGACGTCCAGGGTCGGGATGATGTCGAGCAGGGCGAGCCGCTCGACGCGCTCCGGATGGTCGAGCGCGAGACGATGCGTGACGCGCGCGCCACGGTCGTGACCGGCGACGCGGAAGCGGTCGAAGCCGAGCGCGGCCATCACCTCGACCAGGTCCTGGGCGGTCGCGCGCTTGGAGTAGGTGAGGTGCTCGGGGTCGCTGGCCGGCTTGGAGCTGGCACCGTAGCCGCGCAGGTCGGGGCAGACGACGGTGAAGCGCTCGGCCAGCCGCGGCGCGACCCGATGCCACATCGCGTGCGTCTGCGGGTACCCGTGGAGGAGGAGCAGGGGCGGGCCCGAGCCGGCCGTGCGGAGGAAGATCTCCGCTCCTGCGGTTTGGATCCGCCGCTCCTCGAAGCCCTCGAACATGGCGAGATCTTACTCCATCGGCGCAGCTGCCCGGCGGCGCGGGGTAAGCCCGAAGCGGAGCACTGCCGCAGCAACGACGACGAGCCCGGCAGCGGCCGCCCACAGCACCGCCCACGACCCCGTGGACTGCGACAGCAGCCCCAGCAGCGGCGGCACGCAGACCGTGCCGGCAAACAGGAACGCGAGCATGCGGCCGGAGTCGCGGCCGAGCGCGCCGGGCCCGCTACGCTCGACGACGAGGGCGTGATAGACGCCGTTCCAGCTCGCGAGCGCCGCGCCGAGCACCGCCACCGCGAGGAAGACGACGACGCGTGGCGGCTCGAGGGCCAGCACGGCCAGCCCGCCGGCCGACACCGCTGCCAGGCCGGTGAGCGTCGGCACCCGCGAGGCCCCGCGGTCGCTGAGCCAGCCCCACACCAGGCGGCCGAACACGCTCACGGCGGTCATCGCCGAGAGAGTGAGGCCCGCCTCGCGCAGGCTCCAGCCGCGGCCGTCGTGCAGCGACAGCACGAGGTACGCGACGAGCACCCACTGGCAGCCGGCCATCAGGAAGCCGTAGACGACAATCGCGACCTGGTCGCGGCGGAGGGTGCGCGATGGCGGCGGGTCGGGTGCCGCGGCGGGCGACTCCCCTCTTTCCGCCTCGCCCCCACCGAGCATCGCGGCGCCGCGCACGAGCACCGCCGTGCAGGCAGCCCCGGCCGTCAGGAACGCGCCGACGGCGAAGGCCCAGCGCCAGCCGTACGCGATCGCGACCGCGGGCAGCACGAGCCCGGCGGCGAACCCACCGATCGGCACGCCCGTCTGCTTGAGCGAGAGGAAGAAGCCGAGCCGCTGGCCCAGGCGCCCCGCCACGATCACGTTCGTGGCCGGGTTCATGCCGCCGTAGCCCCAGCCGGCGACAAACGCCGCCGCCATCAGCACGGGGCCGCTCCGCGCCAACGCGCCGCCGGCCGTCGCGCACGCCATCAGCAGGAGCGAGAGGCCGAGCACCCGCGCCGGGCCGAAGCGGTCGGTCAGCCGCCCGGCGATAGGCGACGAGAGCGCCCCGCCGATCGCGTAGAACGATGTCAGCAGCCCGATCTCGGCGCGGGAGAAGCCGAACTGGTCGCGCAGCTCGGGGGCAAGCACGCCGAGCGACACCGACATGAACGTGCCGGCGGCGATCACCGCCACCGAGACCCCAACGATCGTGACGGGGCCTGGCACCGCTCGTCCGCTGCTGCGTGGGGCCACCGCACGACCCTACCGCGCCGGTACCGTCAGCGGCATGTCCCGCCTGCACGAGATCGCCGAGGGCGCCGCGACCGGCAGCACAGCCGCGACGTACGCCGATATCCGCCGCGTCACGGGCGTCCCCTTCGTAGTGTTCATCTACCGCGTGCTGGCAACGCAGCCGGGGCGGCTCGAGCGCGTGTGGGCCGACATCGGGCCGAACCTGGGGAGCGCCGCCGGCCGTGCCGCGATGGCGGAGGTCGTGCGGGCCGCCGACCGGGGCGCCGCCGGGCTGGCCGGGGTGGTGGTGCCGCTGCCGGCTGCAGCGCTCGCAGCGTGCGACCTCGACGGCGCCGCGGTTGCCGCCACGCTCGAAGGGTTCCGCCGCGCCAACAGCGCGAACGTCGTCGCGCTGTGGGCACTGCTGGACGGCGTCGCCGGCGACCCGGCCCCCGCCGGGCCTGCACCGGCCGCTGCGGACATGGCCCCAGACGGCCTGCCGATGGCCGACCTGGCGCTGCTGCCGGCCGAGACGCTCGCGCTGCTGGAGGAGATGAGCCGGCCTGTCGCCGGCGACGCGCTGCCGATCCTGATACCGAGCCTGTGGCGGACGTTCGCACACGACGCGGCACTGCTCGCCCTGCTGTGGTCGGCCCTGCGGCCGGCGCTCGAGAGCGAGTCACTCCCGCCGGCGGTCGCCGCGCTGTCGGCCCACGGCCGTGGGCTGGCGCAGGGGCTCCCGTTCCGGGTGCGTCGGCTCGACGACGAGGCCGCCCGCAGCGTCGTCGAGCGCTTCCTGCGCGCGATCCCGTCGATGCTGGTCACGGGCGCGCTGCTCCAGACGGTGCTGGCGGAGCTGCCCGGCAGCACCCGCGGCACCGGCAGCCGCCACAGCGCCTGACGGCACCCGTCCCGGTCTGCCCGCCTGCGCGGGGCGCTACTCGAGCCGCTCGCGACCGTGCGGCGCGAGCAGGTCGAGCTCCGGCCCCTTCGGCACGATCTCGTTCGGATTCAGGCTCGCGTGCGTCATGTAGTAGTGGCGCTTGATGTGGTCGAAGTCGACCGTTCCGGCGATGCCGGGCTGCTGGTAGAGGTCGCGGACG
>JANXXF010000106.1 GCA_025350775.1 Actinomycetes bacterium | reverse complement strand
CCGCGGCCGCCCGGCGCCACGCCCCGCACCACGGCCGCCCGGGGCCACGCCCCGCACCACGGCCGCCCAGGCCGAAAACCCCAACTGTTGTCATTTGACAGCAGCGCACCTGCACTAGGCGTTTCCGGTAGGCCGGGGCACTTTCTGGCAGTCCCAATCACCCCATTCAACGGCGCGGCTTTCTGCACACTGGCCCGCATGCCGACTGACTCTAGTCCACACTCCGCTAATGCCGTGCTCGCCCCGGCCGATGATCACTCCATGATCGAGAGCCTCCCAGCTGCGGAGCCGGGTGCGGCCGCCAGTGGGCTGCCCGGCAGCGCCGCCTGGCACGGGCGCTCGGGTGCAGGCGCGAGCGCCGACTCGTGGCTACAACGCTGGCTGACGACGACCGCTGACCTCGCCCGCCTGCAGTACACGCACCCGATGTTCGACGCCATCATCGAGGAGCAGCACGGCCGGATGATCCGCGTCGACAACCAGTGGCTCGCCGACTTCGCATCGTGCAACTACCTGGGCCTCGACCTCGACCAGGAGATCATCGAAGCGATCCCGGCCTACCTCGACCGCTGGGGCACCCACCCGAGCTGGTCGCGCATCCTCGGCAGCCCCCGGCTATACGAGGACATCGAGGACCAGCTCACCGAGCTGCTCGGCGCCGAGGACACGCTCGTGCTGCCGACGATCACGCACATCCACATGGCCGTGATCCCGCTGCTCGCCGACACCGGCACCATCTTCCTGGACTCCCGGGCGCACAAGACCATCTACGACGGCTGCTCGATGGCCCGCGCCCACGGCGCGACGGTGCACCGCTTCGCCCACAACGATCTCGATCAGCTCGAGTCGCAGCTCCGCGAGCACACCAAGGGGCCGCGCATCATCTGCATCGACGGCGTCAACAGCATGACCGGCAACGCGCCCGACCTGGGCGCATTCGCCCGGCTCGCTCGCGAGCACGAGGCGCTGCTGTACGTCGACGACGCGCACGGCTTCGGCGTCATCGGCGAGCGCTCGCCGACCGAGCTGTGCGACTACGGCACCCGCGGGAACTCGATCGTCCGCCATCTCGGCGAGACCTACGACAACATCGTGCTCGTCGGCGGCTTCTCGAAGGCCTACTCGTCACTCCTCGCCTTCCTGGCACTGCCGACGAATCTCAAGCAGGCGCTCAAGACCACCGCTGCGCCGTACGCCTACTCGGGCCCGTCGCCGGTCGTGTCGCTCGCCACCGTGATCGAGGGGCTGAGGGTCAACGAGCAGCGGGGCGACCAGCTGCGCTTCGAGCTGCACCGCCTGACACGGCGGGTGCTGGACGCGCTCGACGAGCTCGGCATCGCCACACAGAACACGTCCGGCTACCCGATCATCGAGATCCCACTGGCGAACGCGGACGAGATCGACGCCGTCGGTCGCTTCCTGTTCGACCAAGGCGTCTACGTCACGCTCGCCGCGTACCCGATCGTCCCGCGCAACGAGGTCGGCTTCCGCGTCCAGGTGACGGCGGCCAACACGGACGACGAGATCTCGATCCTGATCGCGGCGCTGCGCAAGGTCGCCGACAGGTTCCAGATGTGCGCGAAGGACGCACCGGCAGTCGCCGTCTAGCAGGGACTGCCCGCCCGGATGCTGAAGCGGAGGGCCTGGTGGGGATATCTCGCGGTCATGACCCCGGTCGCGGTCGTGTACCTCACCGGGCCCGGCGCTCTCGGCTCCGGCTTCGTCTTCAACGCCATCGGCCTCGGCGCGGCAGCGGCGCTCGTCGGCGGCGTGCGGCTCCACCGCCCCAGCGCGAAGGCGCCGTGGTACCTGTTCGCGATCGGCCAGTTCGTGTTCGTCATGGGCGACGTGCTGGCCTACAACTACGAGCGGCTGTTCGGCTCGAAGATCCCGTTCCCGTCGGTCGCCGACCCGTTCTACCTCGCGGTCTACCCGTCGATCGTGCTCGGCATCCTGATCCTGATCAGGCGGCGTAACCCGGGCCGTGACCGCGCCAGCCTGATCGACTCGCTGATCGTGGCGACCGGCCTCGGGCTGCTCTCCTGGATCTTCCTGATGGCGCCGTACGCCCACGATACGAGCCTCACGACCAACGCGAAGCTCGTCTCGATTGCGTACCCGCTGATGGACACGCTCGTGCTCGCCGTTGCCGCCCGCCTGGCCGTCGGGCGCGGCCAGCGCGGCCCCGCCTACTACCTGATGGTCACGGCCATCCTGTCGCTCCTGGTCACCGACTCGGTGTACGGCTGGCTACTCCTGCACGGCGGCTACAGCGGCGGCGGGCTGCTGGACAGCGGCTGGATCGTCTTCTACCTGCTGTGGGGCGCGGCAGCACTCCATCCGTCGATGGCAGCAGTGTCCGACGCCACCGCAGCCACGGCACAGCTCACCCGGACACGGCTCGGACTGCTCGCGATCGTGACGGCCATCGCACCGATCGCCCAGATGATCACGTCGTCGGGGAGCGGCGGCAGCGACTCGATCATCATCGCCGCGGTGGCGATCGTCCTGTTCAGCCTCGTGATCCTGCGCATGCTCGGCCTCGTGCGGACGCAGGAGGCCGCCGCCGGGCGCGAGCGGACGCTGCGAGAGGCCGGCAGCTCGCTCGTGACCGCCACGAACCAGCTTGAGATCCTGAGCGCAGCGGAGGCTGCGGCGCGCACACTGACCGGCCCCGCTGCGGCATCGCGCGTATTCCGTGCCGTCACCCGGGACGGCGAGAGCCTGCTCGTCACGGACAGCGGTGCGACGAGCCCCGACGGCGAGATTGCGATCGCCCTGTCGGCAATCCCTCACGACGTCGTGGCGCGACTCGAGCGCCGCCGCGTCACCACCCTCGGCGACGGCAACGCGCTGATGGGCGGCGACGACCACCGCCCGGTGACCATCGCACCGCTGATCTCCCGCGGCGACCTCGTCGGCGCCCTCGTGGTGGCGCAGGACGACGGCATCAGCCCGACGACGACCGCGGCGCTGGAGGCGCTCTCGTTCCAGGTCGGGCTCGCCCTTGAGAGCGCGACGCTCGTCGAGGATCTCCATCGCACGGAGAGCGAGGCGAGGTTCAGCTCGCTCATCCAGCACTCATCCGACGTCATCCTCGTCCTCGACGTGGACACCACGATCCGCTATATCAGCCCGTCCGTCGTGCGGGTGCTGGGCTACCCGGCCGACGCCCTCACTGGCAACTGGCTTACGGAGCTGATCGACGAAGGCGACCGGCCGCTCGTCCTGAACGCCATCGCCGGGCTCACCGCCGGGCCCGACGCCGCGTCCAAGCTGATCGAGTTCCGCGTCCACAGCCATGGCGGCGAGTGGCTGTACGTGGAGACGTTTCTCACGAATCTGACCGACACGCCTGCAGTGGGCGGCATCGTCATGAACCTCCGTGACATCACCGAGCGCAAGCAGTTCGAGGAGCAGCTCACGCACCAGGCCTTCCACGACCCGGTGACCGGACTCGCCAACCGCGCGCTGTTCCGTAACCGCGTCGAACACGCCCTCCGCCGGCGGCGCGAGGGCAACCTCTCGATCGCCATCCTCTTCCTCGACCTCGACGACTTCAAGACCATCAACGACACCTTCGGCCACCTCGTCGGCGACGAGGTGCTGCGGAGCATCGGTGCACGCGTCAACGACTCGCTGCGGGCCGGTGACACCGCGGCCAGGCTCGGCGGCGACGAGTTCGCGATCCTGCTCGAGGACACCGAGGACGACGCCTCCGTCGCAGGTGTCGCCGGCCGCCTGCTCGAGGTCGTGGGCGAGCGCTTCGTGCTCGACGGCAAGGAGGTCTTCGTCCAGGGCAGCATCGGCATCGCTCTCGCCAGCGACGACGACACTGCCGGCGACCCGGACTCGGCGATCGCCGTCGAGGACCTGCTCGCCAACGCCGACATCGCGATGTACAGGGCCAAGGGCAACGGCGGAGGCGGATTCGCATTCTTCGCCAGCGAGATGCGCTCGTCGGTCGTCGAGCGGCTCGAGCTGCGGGCGGAGCTGAAGAGCGCGATCGAGAACGAGGAGCTGACCGTCGTCTACCAGCCGATCCTGCGCATCGCGACCGGAGAGATCCTCGGGCTCGAGGCGCTGCTGCGCTGGAAGAGCGCGCACCGCGGCAACGTCTCCCCCGCGACCTTCATCCCCATCGCCGAGGAGACGGGACTGATCGTGCCGCTCGGCAAGTGGGTGCTCGATCGCGCCTGCCGGGACGCTGTGGCATTGAAGCAAAGGCACTCGTTCCCGCCCGAGTTCGTGGTCTCGGTGAACGTCTCGGCCTGGCAGCTGCAACGCCCGGAGATCGTGGACGACGTGTCCGGCGCACTCGAGCGGAGCGGCCTCGAGCCCGCGAGCCTGATGCTGGAGATCACCGAGAGCATGATGATGAAGAACATGGAGCTCGCCGTGGCGCGACTCACCGCCCTGCGCGAAATCGGCATCAAGATCGCGCTCGACGACTTCGGCACCGGCTACTCGTCGCTTAACCACATCCGCCAGCTGCCCATCAACATGCTCAAGATCGACAAGTCGTTCATCAGCGACATTCACAACGACCACGACCAGGTCGCTCTCACCACCACGATCGTCGAGCTGGCGCGGGCGCTCGGCCTGATCTCGATCGCCGAAGGCATCGAGACTCCCGAGCAGCTCGCCATGCTCGCGGAGCTGGGCTGCGTACACGCCCAGGGCTACCTGTTCTCGCGACCGATCCCGCTGAACGAGCTGCACGAGCTGCTCGACGCGAGCGAGTCGATGCCGCTCGCCGCGTAGACGGCGCTTGACAGTGACCCGAGAATCGGGAATACAGCAGGGGTGACACGCGAGGGAATCGTTCCGGGCGAGGCGCTCGCCGAGCTGCTCGACCCCGAGGCGGAGATCGAGCTGCTCGCGGACGGCTTCGGATTCGTCGAGGGCCCGGTCTGGGACGGGCCGAGCGCGACGCTGCTGTTCAGCGACATTCCGCGCGACACGATCCACCGTTTCACCGAGGGCTCCGGAATCGGGGTCGCGCGCCGGCCGAGCCGCAAGGCAAACGGCCTTATGCGCGACAACGCCGGCCGGCTGATCGCCTGCGAGCACGTCTCCAGCTCGGTGACGCGCACCGAGCAGGACGGGACGGTCACGACCGTCGCCTCGCACTGGCAGGGCCGCGGGCTGAACAGCCCCAACGACGTGTGCGTCTCACGGCGCGGCGCCGTCTACTTCACCGACCCCTCGGACGGGCGCACCTCGGAGCTGTTCGGGCTGGTGCGGCCGCGCGAGATCGACTTCCACGGCGTGTACGCCGTCCCGCCCGGCGGCGGCGAGCCCGCCCTGATCGCCGACGACCTGCTGTTCCCCAACGGGATCTGCCTCTCGCCCGACGAGCGCACGCTGTACGTCAACGACAGCATCCGCGAGCACGTCCTGGCGTACGACCTCGCGGCCGACGGCACGGTGGGTGAGCGGCGGGTCTTCGTGGAGCAGCCCGGCACCGGACGGATCACCGACGGCTGCCCGGACGGGATGAAGTGCGACGAGCGCGGAAACCTGTGGGCGACCAGCTACTCGGGCATCTGGGTGGTGGCTCCCGACGGCGAGGTGCTCGGCGTCGTGCGCACCCCCGAGTTCGTGGCCAACATCGCCTTCGGCGGCGCCGGCTGGGACGAGCTCTATCTGACTGCCACGCACGGCCTCTACCGGTTGCCGACGCGCACGCGCAGTGCCCGTGTCCCCCACGTCGTCCACGCCGAGCTGCAGGGTATCGCCGAGGGCCTGCGAGCCCGGCTCGACGCCCTGCGCGTGACGATCCGGCTGGACGACACGCCCGGCGCCGAGCTGCCGGTCAAGGCCGAGGCGCTGGCGCCGGGCGCGCTCGCCATCGCCGCGATCCTGCTGCCCGGCGTCCGCGAGTCGGCGACGGCACGCTGGGTGCAGCGCGAGCGACGGGTGCTCGTCCAGGACGACATCGCCGCCTCGGCGACAACGCCGGTGACGCAGCTCGTCGAGCAGTTCGGCGCGCGCGCACAGCTGCTCGCGCCGATCCTCGCCGACGGCGAGCTGCTGGGGGTGCTGTCGGTGCACAGCGGGCAGCTGCGGTCGTGGAGCGCCGCCGATGTGGCGGCGGCCGAGCAGGCGGTGGCCGCGGTCGTGGCGGCTACGGCAGGATGACCGACGCACCCACCAGCGGCCCGGAGCGCAACCTCGTCGGCTACGGGCGGAGGCCGCCTCGCCCCGTCTGGCCGGGCGGGGCGCGACTTGCCGTCTGCTTCGTCGTCAACTACGAGGAGGGGGCGGAGTACAGCGTCGCCGAGGACGGCCGAGCCGAGACCTACGGCCTCGGCTACGAGTTCCCACGCGACCGGCGCAACCTGCGCCTCGAGTCCGACTACGAGTACGGCAGCCGGGTTGGCGTCTGGCGGCTCTTCGACCTCTTCTCGCGCTACACGGTGCCGGTCACGGTGCACGCCGCCGCCGTCGCGATCGAGCGCAACCCCGAGGTGGGAGCTGCCATCGCCGAGCTCGGCTACGAGCCCTGCGCGCACGGCTACCGCTGGGAGGAGCCCTGGCTGCTCGAGCCCGAGGCCGAGCGCGAGCGGATCGCGCTGGCGGTCGCCTCGCTCGAGCGCACGTGCGGCCGGCGGCCCGTTGGCTGGTACTCGCGCTACGGGCCTGGCCCGAGCACCCGGCGCCTCGTGGCCGAGGAAGGCGGGTTCCTCTACGACGCGGACGCCTACAACGACGACCTGCCCTATTTCGTGGACGTGGACGGCTCCCGCCAGCTGGTCGTGCCCTACAGCGGCGTCTACAACGACGGCCGGCTGGCAGCGCTCGGCGACGGCGACGGGCTGCTCACGCTCGTCCGCCGCGCCGTCGACTACATGTGGCGCGAGGGCGAGCAGCAGCCGCGGCTGCTGACCGTCGGGCTCCACCCCAGGCTGTCCGGGCATGCCGGCCGCTGCTCGGCGCTGCAGGAGCTGGTTGAGCACTGCCTCGGGCTCGACGGCCTCTGGCTCGCCCGCCGCGAGGACGTCGCGCGGGCCTGGCTCGCGCAGTTCGGCGGGGCCGCGTGACCGGCGTGGCCGGCGTGACCGGCGTGGCCGGCGTGACCGGCGTGGCCGTGCCTCTGCGCACCCGCGTGCTCGCCGGCGAGACCGTCTTCGGCACGCTCAGCCTGCTCCCCGAGCCCGCGCTGCCCGAGCTGGTGGGGGCCGTCGGCTACGACTTCTTCATCGTCGACACCGAGCATGTCGCGCTCGACGGCCAGGGGCTGGCACACGTCGTGCGCGCCGCCCGCGCCGCCGGCATCAGCCCGCTCGTCCGCGTCCGTCACGTCGAGGAGAAGACGTTCCTGTGGACGCTCGACACCGGCGCCGAGGGCATCGTCATCCCGCTGCTGGAGGATGCCGCGACCGCGCGCCTGGCCCACGACCTGCTGCGCTTCCCGCCCGACGGGCGCCGGACGCTCTGCTCGGCCTCGCGCGCGGCAGGCCACGGCGCGCGTCGCGGCGAGGCGTTCCCGCGCTACCTCGCCGAGTCGAACGAACGGCTCCTGCTCGTCGGGCTGATCGAGACGCCGAAAGGGATCGACAACCTCGACGCGATCCTGGCCGAGCCGGTCGACGTGATCTTCGTCGGCCGCGGCGACCTCTCGCTGAAGCTGCTCGGCACCTACGCTCCGCACCACCCCGAGGTGACCGCGGCGGCACGCGACATCGTCGAGCGAACGGTAGCGGCCGGCAAGGTCGCCTGCATGCTCGCCTACGACGTCGAGGACGCCCGCGCCTGGCTGGCGGCGGGCTGCACGTTTCTCGTCTACTCGCAGCCCGAGATCGTGCTCTCGAACCACTACCGCGACGCGTTGGCCGCGCTCCGCGGCAGCTGAACGACTGCCCGTCTACGGGGCGGCTGCCACCGTGGCCTCCGCCGAGCCGGTCGCGCCGTCCCGCCCCTTGGCAGCGATCTGCACCACGTCGCCGGCCTTCGCGGTGCGGGCCGACAGCGACAGTGTCGACTTCCCGGCGACGACGTCGCGCCGCCACGACGCCACGGTCGTCTTGCCTCGTACGAGCCGGATCAACAGGCGGGCCGGGACGCTGGCGCCGAGGCGCAGCCCGAGGCTGCCGGTCTTCGCGTCGAGGAGAGCCTCGACCGTCACCGAGAGCGTCGTGACCGCCACGTCGTCGTTGGCGATGACGCCGGTTCCCGTGCCGCCGGTGACCGTCGCGCCGCTCGCCTGGCCGAGCACCACGAAGAAGCTCTCGTCCGACTCGATCGCGGTGTCGCCTTGCACGTAGACGTTGACCGCCTTCGCGGTCTCGCCGGGCGCGAACGTGACTTGGCCGGAGAGGCCGTTGTAGTCGCGCGGCGAGCCGCTGGCGCGCGCGGAGCCGTCGCGGGTCGAGAAGCGCACGGTCACCGTGGCCGTGCTGGCGACGCTGAGAGTAACCGGGAACGCCGCCGGAAGCGACCCTGTGTCGCCCTCCTGCACGCGCACGTCGCCGATCGCGAGGGTGCGGGCAACGTCGTTGTCGACGATCACTCCGTTGCCGGCGCTCTTGTCGATGGTGGCGTTCGTGGGCTGGCTGAGCACGACGTAGAACGTCTCTTCCGGCTCGACCTCGGTGTCACCTTGCACGTAGACGTTGACGGTCTTCGAGGTCTCGCCGGGCGCGAACGTGACCTGCCCGCTGTAGCCGTTGTAGTCGCGCGGCGAGCCGCTGGCGCGCGCGGAGCCGTCGTGTGTCGCGAAGCGCGCGGTGACGGTCGCGGTAGTGGGCCCACTGAGCGTCACCGTGAACGTCGCGGGCAGCGAGCCGGTGTCGCCCTCCGTCACGCGTACGTCAGCGATCGACAGCGTGCGGGCAACGTCGTCGTTGACGATCGTGCCGACGCCCGCTGCGTCGGCGATCGTCGCGTTGACGGGCGAGCTGAGGATCACGCCGAAAGACTCGTCGGGCTCGACCAGGCTGTCGCCTTGCACGGAGATGCTCACGGTCGTCGAGGTCTCACCGGGCGCGAACGTGACCTGGCCGGAGAGGCCGTTGTAGTCGCGCGGCGAGCCGCTGGCGCGCGCGGAGCCGTCCCGCGTCGAGTAACGCACCGTCACCGTGGCCGTGCTCGGCCCGCTGAGTGTCACGGTGAACGTGGCGGGCGTCGACCCCGCATCGCCCTCCGTGACGGAGACGTCCGAGATCGAGACGGACGGGAGCGCGTCCTGCCGGGCCGCGGCGCCCGCCGGCGCGAGTGCGAGCGCCCCCGCCAGAGCGGCACACGCTGCGAGGCACAGCGGGGGCAACGCCGACCTCGACGTCGACCTACTTCTCAGGGCACGCCGCGCATGTGCCGATCGTACTCCCGATCCCGGCGAAACAGAAGGCAGCGACGGCCTAGAGAGCGCCCGCCACCACGACCCCGCCCTGCAGCACGGCCACGACGTTCTCGGGGTCGGCGAGCGCGCGAATCCGGTCGAGCGGGCTCTCGCGCAGCACGAGGATGTCGGCGAGCTTGCCGGCCTCCAGCGTCCCGACCTCATCGCCCAGGCCGATCACCTGCGCCGCGTTGCGCGTGGCCGTCAGCAGCGCCTCGTGAGGCGTCATCCCGACGCGCTCCACGTAGACGCACACCTCGCGGTGCACGCCGGGCTGCGGAAAGGCGGTGAGGCCTGCGTCGCTGCCGGCGATGATCGTCACGCCGGCTTCGTGTGCCTTGCGGATCGACGCGACGTGGCGCGCGTTCGTCGCCTGGTGGTTGGCGACGACGGCCGGTGGCATGCCGGTGTCGGCGCCCTCCCAGGCGAAGGCGCTGTAGAGGCCGAGCGTCGGGCAGATCGCGCAGCCCGCTGCCAGCACCGCCTCCAGGCTCTCGTCGTCGAGGTAGACAGCGTGCTCGATCGTGGTCACTCCGGCTCGGGCTGCCTTGATGATCGACCCCTTCGACTCGGCGTGGCAGGCGACCGGCCGGTTCTTCTCGGTCGCCTCGTCGACGATCGCCTTCAGCTCCTCGAACGACATCGTGTCGCGGTCGGCCGGGCACAGCGGGTTGAAGCCGGTGCCGCTCGCCTCGCACTTGATCCAGTCGGCGCCGTCCTTCACATGCTGGCGCACCGCATTGCGGGCCTCCCACGGCCCGGTGATGATCTCGGTGAGCGCGGGGAGGTACTGCTCGCGCTTGAAGACGTGCGTCGGGTGGAAGTCGCCGAGGCCGCCCCACACCGAGATGATCTGCTTCGCCGCCTTCGTGCGCGGGCCCGGGATGCGGCCGGCGGCGATCGCGTCGCGCAGCACGATCGAGATCATGCCGCGCGTACCCACCTCACGACATGACGTCACGCCGCGGCGCAGCAGCAGGGCGGCGTTGAGCGTCGCGTCGAGCATCGCCTCCTCGAGCGGCTTCGTCACCTCGATCGACCAGTTGTCCGAGACCTCGTGGTACATGAAGTGCACGTGCGCGTCGACGAGGCCGGGCAGCACCGTGCGGCCGGCGCAGTCGACGGTGCGAGCAGCGGGCGGGGCTCCCGCGGCAGGCCCGACGTAGGCGATGCGGTCGCCATCGATGACGACGGTGCCGCCGGCGATCGGCTCGGCGCCGGTGCAGGGGATGACGGTGGCGTTGACGAGAGCGGTTGTCATGCGAGTGACGCTATCGCGGACGAGGCGGCGAGGGAAGGTCGGTCGGGCGCAGGCGCGCGCCGACGAACTACAGTTCACCCATGGACCGAATCCAGGCCTCTCCGTCGACCCTGTCCGCCACCGACCTGGAGACGTTGGCCGCCATCGAGCGCCGCGTGCTCTGGCTCGCCGTACGGATGATCGACTACGCGAACCGCGAGCGGCCGAAGGGCGACGAGCTCAAGGTCGGCGGCCACCAGGCGTCCTCGGCGTCGATGGTCAGTTTGATGACCGCCCTCTACTTCGCCGACCTGCAGGCCGCCGACCTGGTCTCGGTGAAGCCGCACGCCTCGCCGATCCTGCATGCCATCCAGTACCTGCTCGGCAACCTCGACCGGAAGTACCTGACAACGCTGCGCGAGTTCGGCGGCCTCCAGAGCTATCCGAGCCGCACCAAGGATCCGTTCCCCGTGGACTACTCGACGGGGTCGGTCGGCCTGGGGCCGGTGGCGCCGCTCTTCGGCGCGCTCGTCGACACCTACGTCGAATCTCACTTCGGCTCGGGCACGGGCGGCCGCTTCATCTCGCTGATGGGCGACGCCGAGCTCGACGAAGGCAACGTCTGGGAGGCCGTGATCGACCCGTCCACGCGCGCGCTGGCCAATGCGCTGTGGATCGTCGACCTCAACCGGCAGAGCCTTGACCGCGTCGTGCCGATCATCAAGTCGATCGAGCTGCAGAAGCAGTTCGAGGCGTCCGGCTGGCAGGTCGTCGAGCTGAAGTACGGCCACCGCCTGCGCACCGCCTTCGCCAAGGACGGCGGCGAGCAGCTGCGCAAGGTCATCGACGAGATGCCGAACCAGATGTACCAGGGCCTCTTCTCGGCCAGCGAGGAGGTCGTGCTCGAGACCGTCCTCAACGGCGTCCAGGGCAGCGACCGCAAGCGCCTCGCCGCTGCGCTCGAGGAGCACCGGGGCAACGTCAAGCCACTCGTGCAGGACCTTGGTGGCCACGACCTCGGCAGCCTGCTCGACGCGTTCGCGTTCGCACGGCTCGAGACGACGCGGCCGACGGTGCTGTTCGCCTACACGATCAAGGGCTGGGGCCTGCCGATGGCCGGCCGCCCGGACAACCACTCGGCGCTCCTCGCCGGCGAGCAGATCGACGAGCTGCGCACCGCCTGGGGCATGACCACCGAGACCGAGTGGGATCGCTTCGCCGAGGGCACCGCCGAGGCGAAGCTCGTCGCCGGCGCCGCCGAGCGGCTCACGCGCGCGCCCCGCAAGCAAGCGGTGCGCATCGAGATCCCGGCGAGGCTCAGCGAGCGCGACGGTGGCAAGAACTCGACGCAGGCTGCCTTCGGCCGGGCCCTGCTCGACGTCTCGCGCATCCCCGGCCTCGCCGAGCGCATGGTGACTGTCTCGCCCGACGTCTCGGTCTCGACGAACCTCGGCGGCTGGATCAACAAGGTCGGCGCCTTCGGGCCGCTGCCCGGCGCCGGCTTCGACGACGAGGCCAGCGACGCTGCGCTCAAGTGGAAGATCTCACCGCAAGGCCAGCACATCGAGCTCGGCATCTCCGAGATGAACCTCTTCCTGATGCTCGGCCAACTCGGCCTCACCTGGGACTACCAGGGCGAGCAGCTCTTCCCGATCGGCACGCTCTACGACCCGTTCGTCGCCCGTGGGCTCGACGGCCTCATCTACTCGGTGTACTCCGGATCGCGGTTCATCTTCGCGGGCACGCCCGCCGGCATCAGCCTGTCGCGCGAGGGCGGCGCGCACCAGTCCACGATCACGCCCGGGATCGGCATGGAGCTGCCCGGGGTCACCTACGTCGAGCCGTGCTTCGCCCGCGAGCTGGAGTGGCTGCTGCTCGACGGGCTCCGCCGGCTGCAGGACCCCGACGGCGAGGCGCTGTACCTGCGCCTGTCCACCAAGCCGATCGACCAGCAGCCCTTCGCCGACGTGGTTGCCCGGCGCGGCGAGGATGCTGTGCGCGCCGACGTGCTCGCCGGCGGCTTCCGGCTGCGCGAGCCGGGCGCCGGCGACGACGCGGTCGTGATCGCCACCTGCGGCGCGATCACCCCCGAAGTGCTCCAGGCGGCGGCGCTGCTGGAGGACGAGGAGGGCGTCGCCACCACCGTGCTCTCGCTCAGCTCGCCCGACCGGCTCTACCGCAACTGGCGCAAGGGGCGCCTCGCGCCGCTGCGCGACGCCGCCGAGCGGCCGCGCGGCTCGCACCTCGACACGCTGCTGACCGCACAGGAGCGCCGCCTGCCACTCGTCACCGTGATCGACGGGGCCTCGCACTCGCTCTCGTTCCTCGGCGCCTGCCTCGGGGTGCGCACTGTCCCGCTCGGCGTCGATACGTTCGGCCAGGCAGGCAGCCAGCCCGCCCTGTACGACGCGTACGACCTGTCGCCCGAGGCGATCGCCACGGCTGCGCTGATCGCACTCGAGCCTTAGAGCATGGGCCGCCTGCTCGACGGCTTCCCGCGCCCGCTCCAGGCGCTCGTCGGCTGGGCCGTCACGATCGCGATCGCCATCGTGGTCGTGCTCGGGCTGCGCGCCGAGATCGCGAGCCCCTACCGGATCCCGTCGTCGTCGATGGAGCCGACGTTGCACTGCGCGCGCCCCGCCGAGGGCTGCCGCTCCGGCTCGTCCGACCGCATCCTGGCCAACCGCTTCATCTACCGCTTCCGCGCGCCGCAACGGGGCGAGATCGTCGTCTTCAACACGCCGCCACGCACCCGCGAGGCCTGCGCCGAGGGCGGCACCTTCGTCAAGCGCATCGTCGGCCTGCCCGGCGAGACGGTCACCGAGCAGAACGGTGTCATCTCGGTGAACGGGCGCAGGCTGATCGAGCCGTACGTCCTGCAGTCGCAGCGCGACAGCCGCTCGGGCACCTGGCCGCAGATCCCGGCCGGGCACTACTTCATGCTGGGCGACAACCGCAGCAACTCCTGCGACTCGCGCGACTGGGGCACCGTGCCGCGCTCGAACCTGATCGGGCCGGTGTTCCTGACGTACTGGCCGCCGGACCGTTTGCACACGCCGTAGAAACGTCTGCCCTTGCCGTGTCAAGATCGGCCGGAGGCAGGGCATCCGGAGCGAGGAGAGGTCATGGCAGATCGGGAGCAGCGCGGCTACGTCGACACACCGGACGGTCTGATTCACTACCGCGAGCGCGGCAGCGGGCCGGCCCTGCTCCTGCTGCACCAGACTCCGAGCAACTCGGAGCAGTACAGCGCCAGCCTGCCGCTGTTCGCAACGCGCGGCTACCGCACGATCGCCATGGACACGCCCGGCTTCGGGCTCTCCGACCCGCCTGCCGACAAGCCCGCCCACATGAAGTGGTTCGCCGGCCGCGTGCAGCAGCTCCTGGACGGGCTCGGCATCGACAGCGCCCACATCTTCGGCCACCACACCGGCTGCACGATCGCGCTCGAGACCGCCGCGACCTACCCCGACCGCGTCGGCAAGCTCGCCTGCTTCGGCTTCCTCGCCCTGCGCGACGACGAGCGCGACTACTGGATCGACAACTTCATGCCGCGCTGGGAGCCCGACCCCGGCTTCGCCTTCATCGAGACCTGGATCATCCCCAAGGTGACGTCGTTCCTGCCCGACGCGGACGGCGCCCAGACCCTGCGCGAGGTGGCCGCCACCTGCCAGGCAGGGCCGCACTACTGGTGGACGTACTGGAACGTCTTCACGCACGACTCCTACCGCGCCATCGCCGAGGTGCAGGCGCCCACGCTGCTCCTCTGCGCGAAGGGCGACCGCGAGATCCTCAACGACCGCATGCGCTCGTCGCTGCCGGCGTTCGCCGACGGCCGCTGGGCCGAGGTGGCGGGCCACCCGGGCACCCACATGCGCGAGCCGGCCGAGTACGTGAAGGTAGTCGCCGACTTCCTGGGCGCGTAGGGCCGGAGGCCCGGAGGGCCGGGCCCTACGCGGCGAAGCGGCCGAGCCGCAGGAAGCCGATGTCGTGACGGGTGTCGCCGTCGAGCGCCAGCTCGGCTGCGATCTCGCCCACCACCGAGCAGAACTTGAAGCCGTGACCGGAGCACGGGCTGACGACGACCACGCGCTCGTCCTCGGGCAGGAGGTCGAGGATGAAGTGCTCGTCGGGGGTGTTGGTGAAGATGCAGGTGGCAAGCGCCATCGTCGGGCCGGCCGCCTCGGGAAAGAAGCGCTCGGTGAAGCCGCGCAGCAGCGCCTCGTCGCGCGGGCCGGGCTCGCGGTCGAAGTCGTCCGGGTCGATCGCCTCCTCGAGGTGGTGCATGCGGCCGAGCTTGAAGCCGGGGATGCCGTAGGCGGGGAAGCCGTAGAACTGGCCGCTCTCCTCGGTCTCGAGGATCCAGACGGGGCAGCGCTCGGGCGTGAACAGCTCGGGCCGGTGCGGCTGGAACCAGGCGAGCGCCTGCCGCTCGGGCGTGAGCAGGCCCGGCGGGACGGCACCGAGCTTCTCCATCCACGCGCCGGCCGAGAGCACGAGCCGGTCGGCCACCACCTCGCCGCGCTCGGTGCGCACGTGGATGCCGTCGGGGCGCGACTCCCAGCACAGGACGCCCTCGCGCGCGCGAACGACGGCGCCGAGCGCCATGGCCGCCTCGACGTGCGCGACAACGCAGCGCTCGGGCAGCAGGAAGCCGCCGGCCGGGTCGAGCAGCGCCTCGAAGCCGTCGGGCAGGCGAAAGCCGGGAAAGCGGCGGGCAAGCTCGCGCGCGCTGAACCGCTCGACCGGGACGTCGTGGGCGCGGGCGGCCAGCTCGGCGCCGGCAAACACGCGGCTGTCCGGGAGACCGGCGTCGACGCAGCCCGTGGTGACGAGCAGCTGTTCGCCGCTCACACGTTCGAGGTCGCCCCACAGCTCGTAGGCTCGACGCAGCAGCGGGACGTACTCCGGCGCCTCGAAGTACGCGAGCCGGATGATGCGCGTCACGCCGTGCGAGGAGCCCAGAGCGGTTGGCACGTCGTAGCGCTCGAGGCCGAGCACGCGTGCCCCACGGCGCGCCAGGTGGAGCAGCGCGGCGCTGCCCATCCCGCCGACACCGGCAACCACCACGTCGTAACGCTCGAGGCTCATGCCGCACATTCCAGCAGACGCGGCGGGGCCGGGTCGCCTATGGCCTGCCGTTGCGAGAGAATCGACGCCGAGCGACCGGCTAGCGGCCGCCAACCGACCGGCCGGCGGCCGACGAGCAGGAGGCGGGCATGGAACTGAGCGGAGCAACAATAATCGAGCCGTCATGGGCGCTGGTCGAGGGCGACGACGACGCGCAGGTGCTGCTGCGCGACCCCTCCGTGGTGATCGAGGGCAACATGATCGTCGAGGTGCGCGCCGGCCGGGTGGCAGGCCAGCTGCGCCGCATCCGTGCCGACGGCTGCATCCTGCTCCCCGGCTTCATCTCGGGCCACACGCATGTCGCGGCCGGCTCGCCGACGCGGGGGCTGATCGAGTCGGGGCGCTCGTACCTGCGGCCGCTGGAGCTGGTCGAGGAGCTCGACGACGCTGCCCTCGATGCGCTCACCGGCTGGAACCTGGCGGAGCTACTGCGCTCCGGCTGCACCACCCAGGTCGAGATGAGCCTCAGCCTGCGCCAGGCCGAGTCGTACGTGCGGGTCGCGCGCGAGTACGGTGCGCGCGGCTTCCCCGGGCCGATGATCCCGGGCGTGGCACGCCTCGCCGCGATCTGGTTCCGCGACAGCGACGCGGCCTTGCACGACTCGGTGCCAGGCACCCTTGCCGAGATCGAGGCGGCCGTCGCCTTCGCCCGCGAAACGGGGCGCGACGACCTGATTCAGCCGATGCTGGCCCTGCACGCCACCGACACGCACACGCCCGAGACGATGGCCGCGGCGCTGGCGGCGACAAAGGAGCTGGGCACCGGCCTCCACATCCACCTCGCCCAGCGGCCCGGTGAGGGCGACGAGACGCGGCGGCTGTGGGCTGCGACCCCTTCCGCCTGGCTGGAACAGCTCGGCTTCGGCGCCGGCGACCCGCTCTTCTGCGCGCACCTCAGCGGCGCCGACCTCGTAGCCGAGCCACCGGTGCTCGCCCGCATCGGCGCCACCTATGCGACGTGCCCGTGCGCCGGCGGAGCCGCCGCGCAGAGCCAGCCCTGGCCCGAGCTGCTGGCCGCCGGT